>CANCPA010000026.1 GCA_947379895.1 Chitinophagaceae bacterium
ATTTGATACTAGTACACTATATTTGTCCTCAACCTTAGTAGTATTTGCCATTAGAAACCGATGTGGTAGTTTGTTCCTAATCTATAATGCTATTAAGGTCTTTTTATTGTGTAAACCTCCATATTTATTTTTTGTCATGTACTAAGATATTTATCAAATAAATCTTTTGCTTCTAATAACAAGGAGTCTGTGGCATAAGAATAAACCAATTCTATATTCCCTTTAAAGTGACTCCATCCCATAATAGAATATCTTGTTGCTGTATCATTAATTTTCGCTTCCGAAAGAAGTTGCTTACAAGTATGACGCCCAATATGGGTAGATAAATTTTTATCAATATTTGCTAAAGCACCAATTACTTTAAGCGCATCATTATAATTACTCAACGATCTTTTAGGAAGTGCAAGTGTAGAAATTTCTACTTCAACTAATGTTTGAAAATAAAGAAAAATTTCATTCGCCATGGTTGGAATATATTGCTTAACCCCTTGATCTGTCTTTTCTCTTGTTCTATCTAATAGAAGTCCATGTTTATCAGCAAAAAATTCTTTTTTCTTGACACTCATCAAGTCTTTATAAGCAAGACCAGTCATAATACTAAAAGCAAATAAATCCCTATAAATTGAAAGTGATTTATTCTTACTTAAATCCAAAACAAAGACCCTTCTAACTTCATTAATATTCAACTTTGGTTTTGGTGAATATTTCTTAGATAAAGAAACCCCATCAAAAGGATTAATTTGAATTAAATCTAATTCTTTTGCCTTTCTGAAAATTGGCTTAAGTTGTTTTATTATCGTCGCTGCAGATAATTCCTTCATCACTTTGCCATCTTTTTTTTCTGATAACAAATAGTATTTAAAACTATGTGCATCTTTTTTTGTAAATCCCTGCAATGTCATTTTTTCTTGGCCCTTTTGATTTAAATAATTTTTGACATGATTGATTGATTTCTGATAGTTTTTTACAGTTCCTATCCTAAGCACACCATTTTTCACCAAATCATCAAAATGATTATCTAAATATTTAACAAGGGAAATAGATGTTTCAGCATCTGCATCACCTGTTAAAATCCCCATTAAACTTTTAATACTCGTTTTTTGGGGATTGGGAGCATTTTGACTATTCCATCGATTAAATTCGGCCTCTATATTATTTAAATAATCATTTACATGATTATTCTTCTTATTCAACCTACCGATTCCCTTGCCCCAAAGACAGAGATCACTTTCTTTAATTTCAACATTCAATCTTTTTTCACTTTTTTCCCCGTTGTGCAGTAACCTTAAATAAATTGGTATTGCATTACTTCTTTTACTTTTTTTCCTTTCGTTAGGATAGAATAAAATTGTTGTCTTCATCATTTCTAAATTATGTTTTAAAAAAGGTGAAGTATCGGCGGAGTAATTCCCTACAAAAAATGAAATGCTATGAAATTCTTTAGCAAAAAAAAAGCTGCAAATCAATGATTTGCAGCTAAAAGATAGTTTTCGAAACTATTATGGTGATTCCGCAGAGGCTCGAACTCTGGACCCGATGATTAAGAGTCTCAGACTATTTGACAATTCTTCTTTTCATTTGCTTTCATTTGTTTGCATCTCATTGATATTCAATATAACTTATTCGAAAGTTCCTTTCCTTTGCTTTCAGATAATTATCTATTTTATCACTGAAAAAATGCAAATTGTTATGCAAATTTTTAAGCCTACAGTTACCATTTTCTTAGATACTAGGAGGATGAAGAAAGATTTAACTTACCCTTTAAAGATTAGGGTAATTCATGCAAGAACCCCTAAATATTATAAAATTGGGGTGGACGTTACGAAAGAGGATTTTGAATTGATTAAAAATGCCAGCCAATTAAAAGCCCTTAAAGATGTGGGTTTGAGAAGGAAGCTGAATGAGTTAAAATTGAAATGTGATTCAATTCTAATCAAGGCAACAGAGTTAATCAATGGAATGGATGAATTCTCTTTCGAAATATTTGAAGATAATTTCTTCAATAGGAAAATGCCTGAAAAGAGAGTTGAGCTATTGGACTATTTTGAAAAGCTTATTGATAATCTTATAAAAGAGGAAAGAGTTGGAACTGCTTTGAGTTATCGTTCTTCTTTGATGAGTCTTAAAAAGTTCAATCCTAATCTGAAATTCAAAGAAGTAAATGCAGAATGTCTTAAAAACTTTGAAAGATGGATGTTGGAAAATGGAAAGTCAATTTCCACAGTTGGAATTTATTTGCGTCCTTTAAGAATGGTATTCAACGCTGCAATAGCCGATAATATCATTGGTAGAGATATTTATCCTTTTGGTTTACGGAAGTATAAAATCCCATCATCCAAAAATACCAAAAAAGCACTTACTTCTTCTGAATTGAAGTTGTTGTTTGATTATGAGCCTTTAGCAGGTACATGGTATGATAAGGCTAAAGACTTCTTCCTATTTAGCTATTTATGTAATGGAATGAATATGAAAGACATACTACACCTTAAAAATCGTGATATAGATAATAATTTCATTCGCTTCACAAGAGCAAAGACGATAAACACCAATAGGGCAAACAGTGCAAAAATATCTGTTTACATTTGCGAGCAAGTTCAAGACATCATTAACAAATGGCGTAGTAGCGGTACTGACCCAGATGATTATATCTTTCCGTTCTTAACAAAATCACTTACTCCTGAAAAAAGGCATGCAGATACTCAGCAATTCATAAAGATGGTAAATAAGTACTTAAAAGATATTATAATCAAACTTGAGATTAACAAACCAATTACCACCTATTTTGCTAGACATAGTTTTGCTACTATGCTCAAAAGAAGTGGTATGAGTACAGAGGTAATTTCAGAATCTTTAGGACATAGCAATATTTCCACAACTTCAAGCTATCTAGATAGTTTTGATGATGACACTAAAAGGTTAATATCTAAAGCCTTGATTCCACAATAGAATTTTGCAGGTTAAGTTTGATGAGGCTTGCCCGATAGGGCGGCCTTGTCAAGCCTACCTTGAGCAAATGACTTCACAACTTAGAAATTAATTGACTAAAAATATATCCTCTAAATTACACCTGCAGGGAATGAATAGATACTCTCATAGCTATATCTTGATTGTTAGGATCTGTTTTATGTCAGTAGTATAACAAGGTGATAACCGTTCCTGTTTCAACTTCCAATTACGTTTATAGCCCTGTCTTGCAAATCGTACCAAATCCTTACCAAATGCCTTATTACAGCTATCTAAAGTCTTCATAAGCATATTATCCCTATCCCTTTTCACCTTGTCAAACAAGCCTCCCTGTATTTGAGATTCAGGCGTAAAGTGAGTCATCATAACACCCACTTTTTTGTAATTATACCCTTTCCTGTAAATTTTATCCAATCCCCACATTGCATACTTAATCAATTCGTTAGATGTGTTCGTAGCAACATTTAGAGGAATGGTGATGGAATTGAAATATTGTTTCTCCTGCAGGCGATGAGGATTGGTTTGAATGAATACGCTTATAGATGCAGTACACGATTTTTGTAAACGCAACTTAACTGCACATGTATGTGTGTAATTAGCGAGAGCCTCTGCAATATCCTGTTTGTTCGATAGCAACTTTCCGAAAGAACGTGCTGAACATATCCCTTTCTTAGGTGGTGCCTCAAGTTCCATTTCAATACAGGGTATGCCTTTTAGTTCTTGCAACATCCTTTCACCAACTACAGTCATGTGATTTCTGACCCATTCATTCGATAGTTTTGTGAAATCTGCTGCTGTTAGAACTCCCATTTGTGAAAGTCTGATATTATGTTTAGAGCCAATTCCCCATACATCGCCTATTTCTGTCAATGAAAGGGTTGTCTGTATTTTTTCAGGGGAATCAAGGAAATAGACACCTATCTCCCTGCATTTCTTCTTAGCATACCTGTTAGCTACCTTCGCCAATGTCTTTGTAGGTGCAATGCCAATCGTTACCGGAATGCCCACGCTATTCTTCACTGCAGAGCGTATTTGAATACATAGGGTTACAATTTCTTCTGTCTTATAGTTTGAGAGGTCAAGAAATGCCTCATCTATTGAGTAAACTTCCATGTCATCCACAAAGGATGCAAGTACCTTTATCACCCTATTGCTAAGGCTGCCATAGAGCGTATAATTCGACGAAAAGACGTGTACCTTGTTTTGATTAAAGAAGCCCTCCATTTCGAATGCCAATGCCCCCATCTTAATGCCTAATTCCTTTGCTTCCTCTGAACGTGCTATCACACATCCGTCATTATTACTTAGGACAACAACAGGCTTACCTTCCAATTTAGGATTAAATACACGCTCACAAGAGGCGTAAAAATTATTACAGTCAACTATTGCAATCATGATGTATCCCTTATACCAAATTGGCATCAATTATAATTCTCGTTACTGTTCCCCAAACCCTAAAATCCATTTCTTCTGTAATCGGAATTGGTGGGTATCTCGAATTGGCAGGCATCAACCTGATTCCAGAACTATTTTTTATCAATCGTTTTACTGTAAACTCACCATTGATGCTTGCAACAATTATCTGATTGTTTCTTGGGTGGATTGACTTGTCCACTATCAATAATGAATTGTTAGGGATGTGTGCATCCATCATTGAGTCACCCACAACCCTTACAAGGTATATAGAAACAGGATTAGGAGCCAGATAATCGGCAAGATTGATGTCATCCTCAATGTAGTCTGCTGCAGGTGATGGGAAGCCAGCCTGAACGTAATTTCCATTGAATATGATGGAAAGAAATTGAAGATTCCTAATGTTGTAAGCAATTTGCGATTTAGTATTAACCATGCGGCAAAGCTAAATATTTTAGCATTATGATTTAGTAATTGTTTTTACTATGTCACTAATATTCCCGATATTTCTTTGGTAATAGAATTGCTAATTACATAATTAACTCAATGAAGCCTCATTTTATGGTTGCTAGAATTTACAAGTAGAGGACCCAAATTATTTGTGAGCTATAGTAAAGGACTATATCAAAAATTATTTAATAGTATTCAGGTTGAAGGATACAATGTTGTAGTAGCATAAGACTTTAATCTACTGAAATAAATACTACGCCTTTAATTTATTTACTAAAAGTTATACAGAATAGCCAAATTTTACTTACACATAAAATTTGACAAAGTATCCAGTTATTATAAACACTATAATTGTTAAGGTTGCACTATTTTGCATCTATTCGCCCCATTCTTCTGCTCCTAATGGTAGTTCATTTAGTTCTACTCTTGCTTCACGCCAGTTAGGATAATGTTTATTCATTAAGGAAACAAAGTTGTCGTTGTGTGTTGGCTCAATAAGATGAATCATTTCATGTACTACAACATACTCAACAAGGTCTTTAGGTTTTTTAACTAACTCTGTATTGAGGCGTATGTTCTGTAACTTGTGATTACAACTTCCCCATTTGGTTTTCATACGCTGTATGAAATAGGCATTTACTTTAACACCTAAGACCTTTTCCCACTGGGCAATCACTTCTTTTATGTAAGTATGTAACAATGACTTTTGCCATTCATAGAGTATTTCCTCTCTCTTCTCTTTATTACTTCCGGATTTGACATAAAGGGTTATTTTTTTGTGGTCTATTTCTACCCTTGATTTTTCATCAACCACAATATTTAGCAAGTACACTCTTCCCCATAAGTAATGAGATTCCCTTTTTATAAATTGCCGAGGCGTTTCCCTTAACTGATTTGCCATTTTAGTTTGCTGCTGCCTTATCCAAGATAATTTAGATATTGCATAAGCCCTAGCAACTTCTAATCTCGTATTAGTAGGAGCAGACAATAATACTCTTCCATCTGGTGGATATACAGACAAATGAACATTTTTGATGTCCTTTCTTGTTACTTCAATACTCAATTCTCCTATCTGTATAATATCCTTCATTAATAGCCATTCATATTTTTAAGAAGCTTGAACAATAGTTTTGTCGACTCCCGATTTCGTTTCATCAATGGGAACAAAGCATTTAAAACTTCTTTCTCCCTTGTATCATCACCACGCCAACCTGCAGGGGCTTTCTCTATCATTACCGAATTAATTTCTAAAGCCAATGCAACCAATTCTTCCCCATAATAAAAGGTTTCTTCTCCAGTAGTGTAAGTCTTGTCTGCTTGCTCCAATATTGATGGCAGGTTATTATAAATAACAATTGCCTCTGCCTTTCCTTGTAGCTTACTTGGGATGGTACTTGATTGTTGCCCCTTAGAAATGTTCTTTACTAATTCCTCAGCTTTTCTTAAAAACTCTTCATATTCTATTGTACCCTGTCTATTTTGCTGAATTAAATCATCCAACAATTTCGACATCTCTTCATAAAAACGGGGGTCAGTCAATTGGTCTCTTATTATTGTCTGCCTTACATTGTTGATAATACCTTCTGCAATGGAATTTCGAGATAGTTTTCCCTTTTCATTTAGCTTCTTTGCTATTGCATCATGAATGCCAGTTTTGATAATCATTTCCACCAACGAATACTTATCTACTTCACCCAAGGGATCGGCAGGTTCTGCCTTTATATAAGTATTCAACAAGTGGCGCATATCTGCTTCAAAAGGTTTAATGTCTAGTTCCTCACCAGAATATCTTTTGATGGCAGATCGTATGTCTGTGTAAAACTGAACCTCTGTATTAATTGTTTCAATATCTGTGTCATTATATCCTGCTTCGGTTAGATAAGCAGAAATAACAGCAAATGCCCTTACATAGGAAACGACTGATTTATAAAATGAAATTCTCAGTGGTTCGGTTTCATTCAAGGAATTTGGGTTGTTTACATCTCCACAGAAATAGGCAATAAATTGTTCCATTTCTTTTGGGCGAGCAACTGGTTCACATAAATACTTTAAGGTCTCTCTAGCTTCATCCAGTCTTTTCTTACCTTCTACAAGCCAGTTCTTCAATTCTACATTATTTGTCTGAACACCACCCTCTTCTGTATCCAATTCATCAGATGTATATACAGCAATTGCCTCTTGAACATCACCAAACAATTCTTTGAAATCTACTATATACCCAAAATCTTTATCATCACCATCCAAACGGTTGGTACGGCATATTGCTTGAAAAAGATTATGGTCATGCAATTCATTATCTAAATATATGTAGCTACAGGTAGGTGCATCAAAACCAGTGAGTAGTTTACTCACCACAATCAATAGTTTGCAATTTGCTGGTTCTTCCTTAAAACGTTTTTTAAGCTCGTCCTCATATTGTTTGGTGGTTTGCTTATCCTTTAAAACATGCTTGGTGTAAGTATCAAACTTATAACGTTCATCGCTATTTGCCGGTTCTCTTGATATGGCATTGTGATTGGGTTCAAAAGAAGTTACAATACCACAATACTGTCCAAAGTTGGTGTTGTGAAATAACCGATAATAATGACAGGCATCATAGATAGAAGCTGCTACCAGAATAGCCGTACCTCTATTATTGTTCAACCTGCTTTTTAAGCTAAAGTCTTCAATGATACTTGCTATAATCCGTTGCTTTCGTTCGCCTGCACTCATTAGTTTCTCCATGTTTGCCCAGGCTTTGCGGACAACTGCCTTTTGGAAATTATTGAGGTTTTTGGTCTTTGCCTCAAACCAATTGTCTATTGCAGCTTGCGAGGTAAGCTGCTGAGGAACAGTTCTTGGTTCATATTTTAAATCAAGTACTACTTTGTCGGCTACTGCCTGATGAAACTTATACGTATGAATGTTTTTACCAAATACATCCCTTGTAGTTGGCTTATCTTTTTTTAATAATGGCGTGCCTGTAAAACCTATGAAGATGGCACTGTGCAGCCACCGTTTCATTTGTTTGCCCATATCGCCCATTTGTGAGCGATGGCATTCATCTACAAATACATAAAACCTTCCTAATACAGTTGGTGTTACGCCCGAAAGGTCCTGTGTGTCGAACTTATGAATTAAAGCACAAAGCAATCTTGGACTCGTTGCACCTAAACTTTCAATCAATTTAGCCCTTGACAAAATTCTTGGGGATGGTGCTGTTTCGGGTATGACCCCAGCATTGCGCATTACGCCCTCTATTTGTTTGTCTAGCTCATCCCTATCGGTTACTATCAGTATTCTTGCATCGGGGTCATGTTCCAATATCCACTTTGCCAATAGAACCATCAAAATACTTTTTCCACTTCCTTGGGTGTGCCAGATAACACCTCCTTCCCTGATTCGTATTTTTTCCTGTGCTGCTTTTATCCCTGCATACTGATGTGGACGGGGTACTTTTTTTTGACCAGCATCGTAAATGATAAAGTTTCTGATAAGTTCTAGGAACATTGCCTTATTGCACATTTGTGCCAAAGGCCTATCCAATAATTCGCCTGCTGTAGTGCCAATAGGGGTATTGGTTTGGTCTTTCCAGTTTACAAAAAATTGTTCAGGCGTTCCCGTTGTACCATACCATAGCCCTTGCGAATCACTCCCAGCAAAAACAACTTGAACAGTAGAGAAAAAATGCACATTAAAATCATTCTCTTGGTTGGTAATTAATTGCCTAATACCATCTGCCACTTCTATCGAACCACGCTTCAATTCAATAACCCCCAAGGCAATACCATTTACGTAGAGTACCAAATCGGGGCGACGCTCATAGCCACCTTTTAGGGTAACTTCTTCTGCAATGCCAAAGTCATTGTTGTTTGGGTTTTCCCAATCTATGATGCTCACATCTTCGTAAGGTTTTTCTATGCTTGTTTTTACCTTTATAGGGTAGCGTAGCAAACTGTAGGTTTTCATGTTTGCCTGATACAAGTTAGTGCCAGTTGTATCTGCTGCGGATTCTAGCTGTAGGGTAGCCGCCGAAATTTGGGCTTCGGTATAACCTCTTTTTAATAGGTTCTTCCGTAGCATTTCAGTTTCTATATTGCGGTTGTTTTTCCTAATTTGCCAGTCGCCTAGCCAATCATACCCCAAGCAATCGGGGCGGTTGGTATCGGTAAATAACTCAACTACCCTGTCTTGTGTATTGCGTTCTGTGCGTGGGTTATTGCTCATTTGCTATAGGTTTATAAATTCTTATTTTTCCTGTCAAAAGGTTTTGCATCATACCCTGTTTTAGTTGTTTGTATTTCTCCAACTTCGTTTCTAATGCTGTTATTTCATTATCCATATCGGAAAGGATTGTAGCAATTTGTGATTGTTCTTCTTGTTTGATAGGAAAACTAATTTCTAACTCTCTCAAAACACCTAATGAAATGAACTTTTGGATTCCTCCATCAAGTTTACTTTCAAGGTAAGTTTGGAATAAGTTTGAATTAATTAGTTGTATCAAAAAATAGTTGTAAACTTTTTTTGGTTTCAATAAAGCAACATTCTTAATACAGAAATCAGGATTAAAATCTACTAATACTGCATTCCCAATTGTTCCTATCATAGACATAATTATATCCCCATTATCTACTTTGGAACGTTGATTAATTTGATTTGCATCCTCTTTGGAAATTAAAGAAACATCAGTATAATCAAGTTTTGAATTTATTATATTCTTTGAAGTTATAAAATAGACCCCATCATTTACATATTTTGGCGAATCGTGAGTTCCATCTCTTACATCACAGACCTCCCCCAATTTCTTCACTTCCCATCCTCCCTTAGGTTTCAACAATTCCTGCATTGCCCCTTGTTTGATGTTTCTTTTTTTGGCAATTAAACCTTCAAGACTACTAATCAAACTATCCGTATCCGATAAGGCAGTCGCAATTGCTGTTTGCTCGGATATAGATAAAGGATAAGGAAATGAAAAGCCTTCCATTTCCCATTTTTGAGTATGAACTAAAGCAGAAGCTCCATGAGCATTATCTTCTATATATTTTGTTAGGTTTTTTAATGCGTATTTAAAGTATGACTTGTCAATTTTTTCTTCATTTATTAAAATTTTCCAAGTGTGATAATTTAATAGTGCCTTAGTACCTTGCCATACATGTGGCCCGAATGAAGTTCCCCTACTTCCTGACCAAGCAAAAAGAAGTTGCCCATTTTCAACTTCAATTTTACTATCATATTGTCCTTCATAATAATTAAAATCTTCCGAACCATTTAAGTTTTGAATACGAATAATGGGAAGACCATTCTTTTTCCATTCAAATGGTTTAAACCCCCTCCCATTTATTAATTGGCAAACGTCTTTTATTTTGCTCACTTGCCAATCATCTGGAATTACGCCTACTTCTGTTTGTTTATACCCTTGTGCTACCATAAGTTTTCTTTTTATGCTTATCAAAACTACAAAGTCTGCTGCTTTTATGTAATTGTTAGCTGTCTTTTACCAAAAGCGGACAGGTTTACCACATAAGCTGTCAGCTTTTTGCAAATGTCAGCTCTCTTTGCTTCAATGTTAGCTAACAATGGGTTAAATGGTGTTATCACGCCACTTGCTCACTCTAACCCCAGCCTATATTATTAATCCTTGTTTGTAAAACGTTCAATTGCTTTATCAACTCTCCAAAAGACAATGCTTCGCCATAAATCATATTTTCTGTCATTGCCTTATAGTCTTTTTCCCAATCGTGCAATAGGCTATCAGGGGGTATAAATCGAATATGTTTGGGGCTATGCTTGCTATAATCAATGCCCGAAATATGGGTAAAATGTTCTCGGTGTGCTATGATGGTGTTATACAAATCTCCGTTTGCCAATGCTTTTTCAGCATAACCAGTTTGCTGTAGCTTTTCTATGTCGTACAAGTGGCGGCTTAAACGCTCTACCCTTACCTTGTCCTTTGGTTTTTGAAACTCCTCGTGAAGCAGAAAAATCTTTTCTAAAAATGTCCTTTCAGGGTTTACAATAGGAATAGCAATGGATGTATCGCTAAATGGTCTACCACTAAATCTATCGGCAACCATGGTGGTTATCTCTCTTACAGAAAATGGTTCTTTTAGCGACCTACAACCTATTTCTACCAGTAGCCCTGGCTTTAGATAACTCTCTTTCTCAGTAAGTTTAGGGTAATAAATTTCTATAATAATAGGGTCTTGGTCGTGATTAACCACTTCACGATACTTTATTTCTACCCCTACAAAGCCCAATTCATTAAACCTTCTTTGTAGTTCGGGGGTGAAGGTTTTAGTCATAAACTCGAAAGAGTTCCTTCTAAGCTTTCTTATATCAGCTTTGCTTATCTCTCCACTAAACCCTAAGTATTCCCTATCCAATGCCAAGTCTATATCTTCCGAAAAGCGTTTTATCAAATCCCACCCCTTGCTTAAAGAAGTGCCCCCCTTAAACAATAGCGACTTAGCACATTCGGTAGAGAATATAACCGCCAATGTATGCGCCACCCACCAATCCTTTTCTATGGCAAAATCGGGCAACCTAACCTGCCTACCTGTTTCCTGAAATATATTCAGTTTGGTTTGGTTGGGCAGTTTATACCATTCTTGTAAGTGTGTCAGGCTATTCATTAGGCTTTTCGGGTTTAGTGAAAATCAGATTTCTTATCCAATCGGGGGCGACCAACCTATCATTTTTAAGGTTATAATCGGTCTCTTTTTTAAGTAATTCCTTAATCTTTTCTATTTCATCCTCTTGTACTTTATCCTTACCAATACTTCGCAATGCCTGAATAGCCAATTTACTAACCTCGCCATTGGCACTAAGCATTTTGGCACTTGCTTTTTTAAGTGCTATTTTTTGATTGCCTACTTTTATTTCTCGTGGAGAAGAATCGGTATAATAAACAATGTTTAGCGGTACTTGTGTAGTAAGACCGAGTTTGTATAAAGCGTAACTACCAGTAGGAACAATGCGGGCTTTGTCTCTTTTAGCAATCGCATTGGCAATTTCATCCACACTTGGCAGTACCACCCCTATAAACTTATCCTTTTTTGGACGAACATATATACCTGCCGCCACCCTATATAATTCGCCCGACAAAACAAGCCTTTCCAATGCTTTATTAATAGACTTTATGCCGCCGCCAATAGCGGCAAAATTCTCTACAAAAAAGAGCGAACCCCTCTTGGTATTTTTAATTTTATCTAATGCTTTATCATAAACGCTTTCAGCCATATTTTAACATTTATTTTGTCGCAAATTAAGCAACAATTTGCGACAATGCAACATCAGTATAACATGAATATAACAACAATGAAACATTTCATTTTGAAACTCGTAGAAGACCAATACTTTATATACTAAAACCCATCCTTATTAAATGTTCCTTAACCTTATTCTCTAATGCAGCTACCTCTTTCGTCTGCAGTGGCATAGGCGTTTCATATCTTTCTATCAATTCTTTTATCCTGCCTGTTAATTGTTGGCTTACCCTTTCCATTTCGGCTTTAACAGTTATCTCAATAGCTGGCAACCACTTATCCTCCACTACAATAACTTTTACCTCCGCTTCTGTTAGGGTAGGGTATTTTTCGTAAGCCAATTTATCAAGTGTTTCTTCTCTATCACGAATGTTTGTTTTCAGCTCGCTTTGCTGTTTATCTAGTGCCAACCATTGCTTTAATATTTCGACATCCTCCTCAAAATCATCATCATCCTTTATCTCCTTAAAACGTTTGCTTACTTCTGCCTTGTTAATCTTTTCTAGTTCTGAAAAAGCCCCATCTTCTCCAGAATTTTCTTCCTCTAGTTCTGTTATAGAAGAAAGTGTGGTTTCTAATTCTGTCTGTTTTTCATTGATTGCAGCTTGTTCCTTTGCAAAATACTTAACTACCAAAATAGTTTTAGGTACTAAATCACAAACCCATCCTTTGTCTTTTAGTTTTCCTTTGTCCTTCCCTGCTTTCACTTCTTCTAAAACCCTTCTTGTTTCAGCTTTCCAACCATCAGCAGCTATCAGGTAGGCATCATCCTGCATGGTTTCGTTCCAGTAATTCATCAAGTGCTGATATACATCATAAGCATTAATGAGTCTTGCTGTTTTGAAAGTATTCAACAAGTTTTCAGCTAATAGTTCTATCAATAATTTGGGCTTACCTTCTTTATCAAATCCATTAAGGTTCGATAATTCCTGTTGTTTCCATGCTTCAAAAATGGCAGCATTTACTTTTTGAAGTTCATGAAACTCCTTGTTTTGATGAATAATTGATTTAATTTCTGTTGCTTTTTGGGTAGCTTTCACATATCCTGTACGGTTAGCAGCTTCAAAAAGAGATGCCCTTAAACTCGGAAGAACAGTCCAAAACGATTGCAAATCATCAATATCACTTACAGGTATCCCGCCATTTAGATGGGCATCAATATCTTGTATATCCTCCCTTTCTGTAGCATCAATATATCTAGGTATGTTTAGATTGTAATCGTTTTTCACATCTGCAATCTCATCAAGCGGTACCATCCTAGAAAACTTTTCAATGGATTCTAATTTGGTAAAAGCATCTACTGTTTTATGAATATCCTGATCCCTAAGCCTATTCTTATTGCCATCCTTAATAAATCCTTTTGAGGCATCAATCATAAAAATACCCTTACGGGCACTTGCATTTTCCTTATCCATCACCAATATACAAGCGGGAATACCTGTGCCATAAAATAAGTTGGCAGGCAAACCAATTACGCCTTTCAAAATACCTGATGTTATTAATTGTTTACGGATGCCAGCCTCGGCATTCCCCCTGAATAAAACCCCATGAGGAAGGATACATGCCGCTTTTCCTGTGCTCTTCATGGAACGGATAATGTGCAATAGATAAGCATAATCCCCTTGTTTGCTAGGCGGAACACCCCAGCTAAATCGCCTGTAAATATCATCTGCAGGTGAAAGCCCCGTACTCCAAGTTTTATCTGAAAAGGGGGGATTGGCTACCACATAATCATAAGTTCTCAAATTATCTCCCACTAAAAACTTTGGTGATGCAAGGGTATTACCAGCCATAATGTTGGCAGTAGTAAAATTGTGCAATATCATGTTCATCCTAGCCAAACCCGAAGTGGTTACATCTTTTTCTTGACCTTCTAAGGTGATTTTCTTACCTGCTTCTGCTGCCACTTTCAATAATAAGGAACCTGAACCGCAGGTAGGGTCGTAGCCAGTAGTTGCTGCCACTGAATTTTGAGGTGTAATACCAATTACTTTGGCTAATATCCTACTAACCTCGGATGGAGTATAAAATTGACCTTTGCTTTTACCACTTTCTTGAGCAAAGTGCTGCATCAGATATTCGTATGCATCGCCCAATATGTCGTCATGGTCGGCTCTATTTTTCGAGAAGTCCAACAATGGATTCTTGAAAATATTGATAAGATTGGTTAATCTATCAACCATTGCCTTTCCTTCTCCAAGTTTGTTTGGGTCATTGAAATCAGGGAAGTCGTTTCGGGAAAGCTTGATGTTATTATCAATTAATGGTTGGATAATTTGGGTATTTATTCTTTCCCCAATATCATCTTTTCCTCTCAATTCAAGCATATCCTTGAAGCTAGAGCCGATAGGGATTTTAACTGCTGGCTCAAAGTCATCAGAGTCAGCATACTTATCGGAGATATACTTGATGAAAAGCATGAACAGGACATAGTCCTTGTATTGGCTAGCATCCATACCTCCCCTCAACTCATCACAACTAGCCCATATAGAACTATATAATTCGGATTTCTTTATTGCCATTTCTAATTTGTATTTACATTTTTCTATTTAAAACCCAATAATATGAATTGAAATTTGTAGCCAAATAAATCTAACAAATTGTTATTTCTGAATAAATGGCAATTTGTATAGTCAGCAAATAATCTTGTACATATTCAGCAATAAAACTACTTTCTGATGCCGTAAAGGTGGGTGATTTATTGGTATGAATAAATGAAAAATTAGTTAAAGCAAATTATCCCTGTATTCTTATCTTGTAATTATACTTGTTTTAATCTAAAAATGCATTCCAATATTTTCCCACCAACTCTGTTGTACACATTAAATATTCTAAAGTCCTCCTTTTTAATACCTACCTTACCCCACTAAACAAGGGTATTAAGCTTTAATCCCCCAAATCCCAATAATTTATCTCTCACAAAAGGTCAATTTATTCAACCTCGAATCACAAATTCGGTTTGAATTGAATTGACCATTTCACAAAATTATATAATACACAATCTGAAATTCACAAAGGAATTTGGGATTTGTATATGTATGCCCCCGTCATACAACCACCTCCAAAACAAGCCCCCGCCTAACCTCTGGGAGGCAATAATGCCCCTATAACAATTTAATTATTTAACCATGGTTAAGGTAGCAGGATTTAAAGAGGTAAAAAAATCAGATGGAACCTCATTTATCACATTGGAATTAATGGGAGGAATCGAAATGGTTCAATCTCAACAAACAGGGAATTACTACGCAACAGTGCGTAAATGTAGAGTTCCTAGTACGTTCGATTCAAACATCGCAGAGATGATGATTGGTCAGACAATCGAAGGTGACATTATAAGGGTAGCAGTTGACCCTTATGAGTACGTAAATCAACAAACTGGAGAGCAGCTTACCCTACATCACTCGTATGCTTATCGTCCAAAAGGCTCAATTGAGTTGATTCGATATGTAGAAGAGCCGATTCTAGAAGTAAGAAAGATTGGGTGACACAAACAAGGGGTTGATGGAAATGTCCGTCAGCCCTTTCATTTTTTAACTATTAAAACATCATTTATGATTTTACAAACAGCACAAAGAAAGAGGGCTAAAATCCGCATGAACATTGCGTCTCCCTCCGGTTTTGGAAAAACCTACTCATCGCTACTGATAGCCTATGGCTTATGCAATGATTGGAAAAAGATAGCAGTCATTGATACTGAAAATGATTCAGCATCGCTTTACTCTCATTTAGGGAGCTACAATACGTTGAGGCTTGATGCACCTTATTCTCCTGACAGATACATTGAAGCCATCAATACATGCGAAGAGGCAGGAATGGAGGTTATTATTATTGATTCTGTTACACATGTCTGGAAAGGAACAGGTGGGGTATTAGAATACCAAACTTCACTAGGTGGTAAATACACTGATTGGGCTAAAGCTACTCCATTGTACATGCGGTTCATCAATGCTATACTACTATCAAAGTGTCATGTCATTACTACTAATCGAAAGAAACAAGGGTACAACATGATTACAGAAGGAAACAGGACAAAAGTAGAGAAAGCTGGTCTGGACGATGAAATTAGGGATGGCTATGAGTATGAAATGACTATTGCATTCGAAGTAATTAATGAGAATCATCTAGCTAAAGCATCAAAAGACAGGACTTGCCTATTTGCCAATGTGCCTGAATTTGTACTAGGAGTACAGACAGGAACGAAGATTCTTGAATGGTGTAATAGTGGTGACCCAATTACAGTTGATGATGTCAGTAAAAGGATTGGAGATATGACCACCATTCAACAACTATTATCTCTTTATCAAGAGTATCCACAGTTTAAAGATGTACTCAAACCTGAATTTGAGCAACAGAAGAGAAGGATTCTTGTGAATCAGGAAGTAAACACACAATTAATTAATCAACAAAATTTATCATTAAATGGAGTACACTAACAGCCTACAATTAGAAGTCATTCAACCCATTGAAGTTGAAGAAATGACAAGTACAGGAAAGCCCTTTATTGAGGCGAATACCGTATCGAGTAACATGGATGAGATTAGGAAGAATCACATCATACCAGTTTTTGTAAAGGATAATGAACCTCTCGTAAGTCATTCGGAATTCATTGATTCCAGCTGCAGGATAGCAAGCGATATCTTCCACGATGAGATTATCCTCAAGCCAAACATCAGGTTATCGCATCCTATCAAGGGCAGAATTCCAGAGGCAAAGCATAAGCCTGCTAATCAATTGATGGATTGGGAGACAACTCTGTACTACGAACGAATGGCATTCATCATTGAAGTTCCTAGTATAAGAGGTTTGGTAGGAGGAAATGAACTTTCTCTAACTATTGGCGGTGTAAAGGCATATAACACTGATAATCTTTACAGCAGGAGCATGAGTGAACAGAATTTCAAGATATTCATCGGCTTTCAGAATAAGGTATGTACCAATCTTTGCGTTTGGACAGACGGGTTTATGTCAGATGTTAAAGTCAAGAATATTGAGCAATTAAATATCTGTATTCGCACACTACTCGAAAGCTACAACAAGAACTATCATCTTCATCATCTGCAGCAACTCACTGAATATTATCTAACTGAACAGCAGTTTGCACAGCTAATCGGCAGGTGTAGAATGTATCAGCAGATACCTCAATCAATGAGGAATGATATACCAGCTTTGTTATTTGGTGACCAACAGATGAATAACGTTGTAAGAGATTTTTACAGAGATGACAGTTTTTGTAGGGATGGAAATGGAAATATCAATTTATGGAAATTGTACAACCTATTTACAGGTGCTAATAAATCCAGCTACATCGATACTTTCCTTGACAAGTCAGTAAATGCCTATCAATTTGTTGAGCAGGTAAAGTGGGGATTACAAGGCAACTCACATAGTTGGTATTTGAATTAAGTAATCAAAAGCGATTTTATGGATAGTCAGGAAATCAATTACGTGGATTGCAAGAGTATCCTAGTCATTAACGCTACAGGAAAAATGAGACAATTATTTGTACCTTTTCGTGTACAAGTAATTCTTGATAGCTCTACATTTAAAAAAGGTAGTTGGGTAATTGTTGACGAAGTACAAACTCACAAAAAGTTCAAGCTTATTTACAGAATTGGCATGAATTGGTGGCAATATGACTTGTTTCGTATTGCAGTTGTATTTTAAAACAATCTTACTATCCCTAATCAATTGCTCCCGCCTAGCAAGCTAGGCGGGAGCAATTTTATTTCAACAGCCTGTCATTAGAAGTGAAAGACTTTAGACAGGATTAAACTAATTAAAATGAATGAAACATCACAATTAAAAGTATCAGAATTACAAGTAAGCTACAGACCTGCAATAGGAAGAAAGCCTCAAATAAATAGTGCTTTAGATGCTGCAAGGGAATTAAGGAAATTCTTTGATGAAGGAACAATCGCCTTGCAGGAACAGTTTATTGTAATGTACGTGAACCATCGTAATAGAGTTTTAGGGGTTTATCCTATGTCTAAGGGTGGAATTGCTGGAACAGTTGTAGAAATACGCTTGATTCTCTCTGTAGGATTGAAAGTAGCTGCTACAGGTATCATTATTTCTCACAATCATCCATCTGGGAATATAACACCATCATCTGCAGATAATGAATTGACTAAGAAGATTAAATCAGCATGTCAATTCTTAGATTTCAAGCTTTTGGACCACATTATACTGGTTCCTGCAGAAGATGAGTATTATTCCTTTGCAGACGAAGGATTGATATAGAATTTTAAAATTGTCAGGTTTGTCGTGGGAGTCGGGTTTATTTTCCGTTTTGTTACCGGTATAATCAAAACGGATTTTATCAATTGATTTAATACAGATACATTTGTTCAAAATATTGTGTATGTAGTTAAATAGATTATAAAGGTTTTGTGACATATTAGCTGAATTTCTCGTTGCCGAAAAGTCGAAATTTCATTACAAACGGGGAGGTTATAGTTAAGTGTTCAAGCTTCGGCTTGGAGCACTTGCTTTGCCTCGTTTGTACGGGCTTCGACTCCCACGGCAACAGGCAGATGTAAAGGTTTCAAGCTTTTTTTATGCCCAAAATAACCGTATCCAATAAGCTACTAAATAACATTTCATAACCATCAAATATTACAATTATGAAAAGACTTTTCAAATTATCGTTGTTTCTAACGCTTTTGATATTAGGCTTTATATCCAATGCTCAGAACCTGACAATAGACCAAGTTATTTCCCTAAGGACTAAATCTTTAGTTTATGTTGAGGAATACTTAGCTGCCAGAAATTGGGAATTGTTGTCTGCAAAGGATCAAACTAGAACAAATTTCGGCGAAATAATTTATTCTTACCACAGAAAAGGGCTTGATTATAAAGCTAATGCATTCTTAACTTTTCTCTCTCACACTGATTATCCTAATTCCGGAAGAGTAATGTTCCAGTTCTCAAATCTTTCTAAGAATAGTTTATTTATAAATAGGCTAAAGATGCTGGGATTCAAACTTGCAGACTCTGGAATTAAGGATGGCTCTATCACAAAGATATACAAGAATAAAACTTTAGCAATTGTTTCAACTACTTCAATAATTGAAGATGAAGTTAGTTCGAGTAGTATAAATAGCTATAAATTTTACTTGTTTGATTTGATAGACTTTGAAATTAATTATCAGGAAAAGTTTTTATAAGCTCATTAAAATCAGGGTAGCCGAAAACTGAATTCTAGAGTAGGCATCAAAAATTTAATTCAATGAACAAATTAATTAGACTAATTAAGTCTGTTATAGTCCAAAGGAAGTTTTTATCAACCATATTAATTTTTATAATTTTTAATAGTACTATTCATTCTCAATGCTTGATGCAGAGTATTTATCCCCCATATCCATCTGAAAAATTCCCTATCGTTGTCTATGCTCTCAGACCTGAATCAATATATAATAGTCAAAATATGAAAGTTGATTTTAGTATTGAAAGAAAGGTATTTAAAAAAGACAATAGGTTAAATTCAATTTATAATATGGTATTTAGTGTCACAGGACTAATTGGAAAAAGTGTTATCCCTGACTTAGCTGAAATAACATTATTGAATGGCAATACTGTATTACTTTACATTCCCCAAAAAAGTGGTTATCATGTTTCTGAAACAGGATTAGCTGTTATTTCAGATTGCTATAATGAGTTCTCTGAAACCAGTTCAGAAATTCAACTGTTACTTTCTTATGGAATAAAACGTATTAAGTTAGAAGATCAGACAAACTCCATAGTGATTAAACAATTATCTAGTGATTTTTTTCGAGCTAAACTTAAATGCTTATTGGATAAGGATGGTCAGTAACAAATCAAACATATTTTACTATACTAAATAACTTTTATATGAAACACACCACAGTATTACTCTTATCTCTATTCATATTTCTTAAAGGAATATCTCAATGTGCTATTAAAACTGAATATTCAGATGATAGAAGTTATATATCCTATTCAACGGAGGTAGAGAATTTATACGTAAATGAAGATTTAGAAAACGGATTAGCGAATGTTGCATTTCACATTACAGTTCAAAAACGCACATCTGATTCTAAGATTATTCGAAATTATCTTCAGGTTATTTCGATATTTGATAAGGGGAAGAAGTTACCAATTCCTCGAGTAATTGTCTTCAATAATTCAAAAGTTGTGAATGCAAATTCCAAAATCAAAACTACATATTACGGTTCATCTACGATTGAAAGTTGTGTATTCGAATTAAGCATAGATGATTTATTGTGGTATAGAAACACTGAAATTACCAGCATGAAAATAGAGGACCCAGTTGACCAAATTAGTTATAGTTTCCCTGTAAATGGCAGAAGAATTAATAACCACGCTAATTGTGCGTTAGATATTATAAGAGGAAATTGATGGAAATACTGTTATCATTTAGCCCGTTTTCAAAAATCTGATTTTGCTAACAGGATATTTTATGCCTTAAATTCAAAGTAGGTCAGGAATTAGGCTGTAGAAATATTATCTGGAAAAATGTAATATTTCTACAGCCTTTGCTTTATTTATAAAATGAATCCATGTTCAACATTATCCTTCATGAGGTTTTTAACTGTATATACATTCCCGCCCTTCCCTTTCTCATACTTCTTTATATCGCATCTGTTATTGGTCTTCTCATAAGTACCACTGAACTTATTCCAAGCACTCTTAATTACACTTGCCTTTGCATCCTTTGTTATTATCAACGCATGTATATGGTAATAGCCACTCTGATGAGGCTCTGCCACCCAAAAGATTTTAAATATATCTGGTTGCTTTTGAAATAGGTAATTTGATAACCTTTCAATCTTTGAACATGCCCTATTCAATGACATATTTTCTCCTGATGTGAATGTTACCATAAAATCCCATTCAAACCTATTAAGGAATTCTATGTACTCCTTGACAGTTCCATAGTCCTTTTCTGCCTTTGTTTTCAAATTTTCTAATACATTTCTCATGATAAATTAACTTATTAAGTGAAGAATTGATTGAGTCCTATCTCAATCTTGAATTGGACACTAAGCTGTCCTGATGTTGTAGTGTAAGCTCAATTGATTTGGTTTCCTATCTGATTCAGAGCTGAGTCTGTATCTAATCTCTCTCTTGCAGATTCAGCAATCTGAATTAGAGATTATGTAGGTGTACTCTTACTCTCTCATATATACTCGTTAGTATAGTTCAGAGTTCAGATGTATAGATTGATAGTGGGTAGAGATGAGTAGTACTAGAGCAAACTGCCTGTTTACCCGAGATAATGCCTCAATAAAGTTTGTGAATTTGAAAGGAATCTGGATTTTAAAAGAAGACATTGGAAGAGCCAACTCAATCCAATGTCTTTAATGACGCTTATCTTTCTAAGGTGCTAAGTTCCTCTATGGTCTCAACCTTACCTTTATTCATCCAATTATCCAAATCAATTTTCTTGAAATAGATTAACTTATGAAGTGGCTTAAAATGTGGTATTAATCTGCGGCTTGTCAACTTGTAAAGTGTGGACTCTGCAATCCCTAAATAAATTGCAGCCTCACTTAGTTTAAGTTGTTCTTTCTGTAAAATCTTCTGGGTTTCTAGAAATTCTCTAATCTCTGCTATCCCTTGCTCTAACTTATGTGTCATAACATGATGTTTATTACACTGCAAATGAAAGCAAGAATAATGAAATTGAACCTTGACGACCTTGATCAAGGTTCACTATAAATTTGGAAAAATCAAGTAGGAAGTTTATTTAACTCAAAATTCAAAAGTACTAATTTGTCAGATATAGCTTTCTCAGAACTATTTTTTGATTTTAAAACATTTGCAAGTGACTTTGTACTTAACTCATCTTGTTTGTTAATAGAATAAAAGTTTTTAGATATAAAATTGGCTAATTTTATCTTCTTTATACTTGATTTATCTATGATATTATTTTCATAAAATAGACCAAACAGACAACCAATTTCCTCAACCGTAAGATTTAGTCGAACTTTAAATCCAGCGTTAGAAAATCTCTCTGAGCCTCTCATTTCGTATTCCTCCTCAATATATATTTTAATTTCATTTAGCCTATTTGAGTAAATACTGAGCTCACTTTTTAAAGAATTCAAAAGCAAGTCTTTTTGAATTTTTTCAGCTTTTTTAGACTCTAATTTTGAGGGATTGGGATTCTGGAAATCAAATGAGGTTGGTTCCTTCTTTTTGAAATCTACAGTGGATACTAATGAATTCAATTTGGGTAAGATGGATTTGATTTTATCAAGGAATATGTCTATAATCAAAAGAGTTTCTTCGTTATCAAACCCCAATATTCCGTTTTGAATTGATTCAAAAATCAAACTTTTTTGAAATTCAATACTACTTTCGTTTGTATAAAATTCTATCTCAAACAACCTTTTTTTCAAAGGTTCAAAACACTTATTTATTTCATTTATATCACTCATAAAATTTAAAATTTACCGAAATTAAAGAATTTTATAAATAAGCAACAGATTAGATGCAAGAAAAGGAAAATATATGAAATTTATGAATGTTAGCAAATTGTTTGCAAATGAAAAAAGCACCTACGAGTTTTATGTCGTAAGTGCTTAATTGTCAAGTGATTCCGCAGAGGCTCGAACTCTGGACCCGATGATTAAGAGTCATCTGCTCTACCAACTGAGCTACGAAATCATTCCTTTGGGGGTGCAAATATAGTATCCTAACTTTAAAAAAAATCAACTCTTTCTATTTTTATTTAAAATAGTTCCCTTAGTTTGCAGACTTAAGCTAAATTATGGAGAAAATAGCAGTAATTGTTGCAGGTGGTTCAGGGTTAAGAATGGGAAAAGATACACCCAAACAATTTCTTTTATTAAAAAATCGACCAATTCTTTCTCATACAATTAATGCTTTTGTTGAGGCCTTTCCTGACATTCAGATTGTATTAGTATTGCCTGAAGCTCATATTCAAAGGGGGAAAGAAATTGCAGCAATATTCAACAATACAAGAATTGAATGTATTGTGGGTGGAGACTCTCGCTTTCAGTCTGTAAAAAATGGAATTAAAACCATTAAAACAAAAGAGTCAGTTGTATTTGTTCATGATGGAGTAAGATGTCTTCTCAGTCCCCTACTCATCAAGCAATGTTTTGAACAAGCTCTAATTAAAGGTTCTGCGATTCCTGCTGTAGCTGCTACCGATAGTATTCGTTTAGTAACTGACAATGATTTGAGTATTGTAACTGACAGAAACAAGGTCCGAAATGTACAAACACCCCAAACATTTTTATCGTCCGTTCTATTGCCTGCATTTGAGCAACAATACCAAGAATCTTTTACAGATGAAGCAACTGTAGTAGAAGCTTTTGGAACAAGTATACACTTGATAGAAGGGGAATTTACCAACCTAAAAATCACTCGCCCTATCGACCTTTTAATTGCTGAAAAAATACTTGAAGAAAGACAATAATTTTGATTAAGTATACATCAGAAATAATTATTTATTTGAACAATTTTTTTGCCAATTATTCAACCTAAAAATAAGGTTGTAAACAGTATTAACCCACTGCAAACTTTCTTCTTTCTCACTATTACGAATCTTACATTTTCAATTTCAATTTAACAACAATTAATACTGATTTTAATTCTGTTTCTGCACTTTATCAGACAAGCAAATTAGACAATTCCTTACTTTTTAAATATTAAAAAGCAATAAATAGATGACAAATAAAACAATTAACCTTTTAGAAGGTATAGGTGTAGGAATGAGAATTTTATCATTTATGGGATTAAGTATCCTAGGAAAATCAACACCATTTTTGGCCTTATGGATTGTCAATACTATTGATGCCATCATATTGACTTATTGTGCGGTTATCAGAGAAAACAAATCATATATCATACTCAATGTTTTTTGGATTATTGTAGGATTAATTGGTATCTATAACAGCTTAAAATGATGAGAATAATGACAAATTTCTTATTATTGCAATAAATAAATTGATTTCATTCTCCTACATTTGAAACTAAAAAACATTGGATGGACCCTTATAAGGTTACTTTTGAAACATGGAATAAAGTAGCAAAACTTTACGAAGAAAATTTCATGGAACTTTCTATTTACAATGAAAGCTATGATTTATTTTGCCATCAAATAAGTGCCTCTGACCCCACTATATTTGAAATTGGCTGCGGCCCTGGAAATATCACCCAATATTTACTACAAAAAATTCCCAACCTTAATATTGATGCCATTGATATCGCTCCTTCTATGGTTGCACTCGCCCAAAAAAACAATCCTAAAGCAATAGTTTGGATACAGGACAGTAGGGAAATTGATAGTGTGAATAGTAAATATAATGCTGTTGTTTGTGGCTTTTGCATTCCCTATTTATCTCAATCTGATGTTTCTAAATTAATATTCAACTGTTCAAATTTACTTTTGGATGGTGGCTGTATTTATCTCAGCTTTGTTGAAGGCGACTATCTTAATTCTGGATACCAAACTTCAAGTAGTGGCGATAAGGCTTATTTTTATTTTCATGACCTTGCAAACATTATTTCAATATTGGATAATAATGGCTTTAACATTATCAACCAATTAGTTGCCTTCTATGATAGAAAAAATGGTGAAAAAGAAAAACATACGATTTTGATAGCAAAAAAATAGAAGTTAATTCATTGCCATTTTAACGATTTCTCTTTTTGAAACAAATTTTGGTAATTAACATAAGCTAAATGACGTCATATATTTCAATTTTAAGGGGAATTAATGTAAGTGGCCCAAATTAATAACTCACCTTACGCAATAGATTGAATCAGATGCTTTTTGTCTTTTTTTTTCTATTGCCACAAAGAAACTAAGTCGCAAAGGCTCTAAGTTCTTTAAAATCACTTCATAAGTATCAATACTTCATTTTTTTCTTTGTGCTACTTTGAGTATTTATGTCTTTGTGTTGAAGAATATAAATTAGACTTAATAACCTTTATTAATTATTGCGTAAGGTGAGTTAATAAAAATGGGTAAATAGAATTATACTATCTATTTACCCATTTTCGATTTATTTAAATTCAACTTTAATATAATTGAAAATAATTAGTCTATCTGATACCAAGTCCCAATCCAAGTGATGCCACAGGGTATTGTTGAAAAGTATATTGTGCATTAATGTGTAATACAACAAAATTCAATTTAAAACCTACTGTTGCTCCCGGCATGAAAGTATTATAATCTACATTAACTGGATTATTCAAATTCGATACATTGTAAACTACAGTATGAGGAGTTGTAGTAGTAGCAATTGTCTTTATCTGATTGATTGAACTTAAATAAGGATAATCTCCATTGAACCCAAAATGAAAATTATTTTGACTAAATCCAACACCTAAGTAAGGCGTAAAAAATAGCAAGTCTTTGGATATGATGACATTTGCCATAAAAGAAGAGCTAGACATACCAAACCCTTGATTACTCTTATTATAATCAATTAATTTCGCAGTTGCATCAAGTTCTATAGGATTACTTGATAGAAGAGCAGGCGTAATTTTATTATCAAAAGAATAGTCCATATTGAATTTGGTATAAGCTGCCATTACAGACAAGCTAAATGGCAATAAACTTATTCCAGGAATCCATTGTTTTATATCGTGTTTAATACCAACACCCCATAAACTACAGTTGATATTTTGTAACGGTAACTTAGGTAAAAACCGAACTGTTAACTCCGTTTTTAGTGGCAATCCAATCGATCCTTGTACACATAGCGTAGGAAGTATTTTGGAAACACCATCAGGTGTAGTTAAAGTAGTTAATTTCTGTGGGCTATAGGTGGTACCATTTATAGTTGTGGATGGAGAATATAAAGTTAATCCAACCCCCTTCCCAGAGCCTGCAAAAGTTGGAGCGGAGGTTGCTTTGTTTTCTACTTGTAGATTTGATGATAATTTAGTCAAATCAAAAGTTTGGTCACTAGTAGGTACAAATAAGGCACCTGCCTTTACAGTAATATCAAAACCCAAGGTGCGATGAGTAGATCCGGTACTGTACCAATTACTTCCCATTCCTGTAGCGAACCCTATACCGAGAGGCTTTACATAACTAGAGGCTAATTTATTTAAATCCCCTCCAGCTTTGAAAAGGTTTGAAATATCGCCTTGTGCATCCGCTTTATAAATCATCAGGGTTAATGCAATCACCCAAAAAAAAGAATTAATTTTCTTGTTCATTTTATTTCAGTATTAATAATGCGAATTAATGTGAATTAAGGGATTATACCAAATAAACTAAAACTTTGTGAGCAATTAAATGGCGAGTTATATCATTTAGTGAAAAATTCCCCCATTAATTGTCGTTACATTGAGTCAAATTAAATAATCTCTATAGTTACAAGATCAAAATCTGTAAATTATACAAAAATCAAATTTAATTATGTAATTACAGGATTCTAAAAGTACGTCACTTTCGCTTCGTTGGAAATTATTCCAATACTAAAGAGTAAAAAATGAAAATTTTAATCGTATTAACATCACACAGTGACTTAGGAAAAACTGGTGAAAAGACAGGGTTTTGGATTGAAGAGTTTGCAACACCCTTTTATGTTTTGCAAGATAATGATGCAGAAATCACTATTGCATCACCGCTCGGAGGTCAACCTCCTGTAGATCCGAAAAGTGAATTACCCGAGTCGCAAACTCTTGCAACAAGAAGGTTTTATTCGGATATTGAGGCTATAGAACAAGTAGCACATACCCATAAACTTAGTGAAATAAAATACGATGAATATGATGCAGTTTTCTATCCGGGCGGGCATGGTCCACTTTGGGATTTAGCAAATGACAAAGACTCTATTGCATTGATTGAAAATTTTTATTCTAACAATAAGCCAATCGCCTTTGTTTGTCATGCTCCTGCCGCCTTAATTAATGTAAAAAGAGAGGATGGGTCACATCTTGTTGCAGGAAAAGATGTAACAGGATTTTCAAATTCAGAAGAGGAAGCCGTACAGTTAACCGACATCGTGCCATTTATGCTAGAAACCGAATTAAAAAGACTTGGCGCAAGCTACAGTAAGGGAACTGATTGGCTTTCGTATGTAAAACAAGATGGTGTTTTAATTACAGGTCAGAACCCTGCATCATCTGAAGAAGTTGCATTGAAATTATTAGCTAGTCTTATCAAAAAGAAATAGAAAAAGTTGTATGAAAAACTAATCAGGGTGAAGCATTTGTAATGCTTCACCCTTTTTTATTTAAAATTGATTCATTTAAGATATGTGTATATGTAAAATTGGATAGTTTTGATTTAAGTTTTCATCTTTAAAAGACTTCCCTATATGAATGAACAAACAGATTACAGCCTCAGTTCTATCTTGAAAAAAAGAGATCCTGACTCTCATAAGGGGAATCATGGACATGTCTTAATAATGGCAGGTAATAGGGGCAAAATGGGTGCAGCAGTCATTGCAGCAAAAGCATGTCTACGATCGGGAGTAGGGTTACTTACCGTGTCGGTACCTATTGAAGAAAGAATGATTTTACAAATTGCTATACCCGAAGCAATGTTGATATTTCGTGAACATTCTATCAACATGAATATCTTTTCTGCTGCCTGTATTGGCCCTGGATTAGGTATTAACGAGGAAACGAATAATTGGGTGGGTGAATTTATCCTTCAATTCAATCAACCACTTTTGATTGATGCGGATGCTTTGAATATCATTGCCCTTAATAAATCTATTGAAAAAATAAAAACAGGAACAATTTTAACACCACATGCTGTAGAATTTGACCGATTGTTTGGTACTCATACTAGTCATTCTGAAAGGATTGAAACTGCAATACAGATTTCAAAAAAGCTCTACATCACAATAGTATTAAAGGGACATCATACATTAATCGCTTCCTGTGGTGAAACTTATGTGAATCATACAGGAAATGCAGGATTAGCAAAAGGAGGATCGGGCGATGCACTCTCGGGTATCATTTGTTCTTTTCTGGCACAGGGTTATTCTGCCTTTGAAGCAGCTAAGTTGGGTGTTTATTTACACGGCAGGGCATCAGATATAGCATTAAATAAACAAAGTATGGAAAGTATGCTAATCACAGATGTTATTGATTGTTTGGGTGATGCATTTAAAGAATTAACAAATTCGGCAAATTTGAGTTTGAACAAATAAACTCACTATACTAAAGTTCAAAAAAAAAGGATTACCAAAAGGCAAATAAATCCCAAAGAAAAAAATGAAGGGGGTATATCATACCACTTTAAGTTCATAAGATTCTAGTGTGAAAAAGTAATCTACATTCTATGTTTCATTGAATAAATTTCAATCAAATACTTAGTAACTACAGTGATGTTAAAATTTTATTATTTTAAATTCCCTATTTGACTTGTGAAAAAACTCAAGAGCTAAAAACTTTTTTTCTATACAATTAAAGAATCATCATTAAAACCTTACTCTCTACCGAAGTTTAAATTATAAGGTTTGTAGTAGTTTGATTAAATAAGCTAAAGGTGACTTAAGTTAGTACTATTCCTCAAATCAAACTGTACATTTATGCCAAGATAACCCCAATTTATACCACCTATTAAGTGTGAAAATGAGTGAGCAATATATTGTCTTTACAATGCTCCCATTCAATTACCCACTTATATTAAGTATAAATTAATTAAATAACTGCTTAAATATGATCTTGAGTTATGAAAAAGGATAGTCAAACAACAAAATTTTTCAGGGCTACAAGTACTCCTGCTTTAATTATTTCACATTACAAAACTACATTCATAATTACCGAAGTTACTGACTCATTTATTATAGCCACAGGCATAAAAAGAGAATTACTGATAGGCAATTCAATATTCGACTTCTTCTCAAAAGAACTACCTGAAGAACCAACGAGATTATTAGAAACAATTCAAACAGTCATTCAATCTAAAGAAACAATAAAAGCTGAGTGCATTGATTTTCTTACAGACCATTCAATATCAGAAATATTTGATTATTTTATTTGTGATATTGATTGTATACCTGTCCCAGAAAATGAAGAAGTTGCTGAACTTATACTTTCATTGACTAATATCACTTGCCAAAGAAAAGTAGAAGAGAAAAGTTCCGACGAAAATGAAGATCAAGATGAATTACTATCAGGCTCTTGGAGTTATGACATTAAAACCGACAATTATACTTTCTCAGATGAAGTAAAGAAAATTTATGGAATTGAATCTTCAGCATTAAAACCAACAATGGAAACTATCAGATTGATGGTTCATCCAAATGATGTAGCAAAAAGGAATCGTATCATAAATCATGCATACGCTACAGGGACTGAATACTATTTGTCGATTAGAATCATTAGGAAAGATAAAAAAGTAAAAAATATTGTCGTAATAGGTCGTCCACAAAAAGATTTGGAAGGCAATTTAATAGGCTATGAAGGCCTAACTAAAAATGTAGTTGAATATAAATTACTCGAAAAAAGACTCTTCGAAACACTATTTGATCTCCATAAAAATAATAAAATCATAGAGTCCTTAATTTTAAATATCCCTGTTGGTATTGCTTTAAATAAAATCAGTACAGGAGAAACAAGCTTTGTGAATGATGAATTTAGCAATGTATATGGATTAAACAATTCTAATAATGATAATCTTAATAATTTTTTAGCCAAAATCTATCCAATTCAAGAAGAAAGAAATGAAATACTTCGAAAACTTCATAGTAATGAAGATGTTGACAAATGCGATTTGAAGAAATGGCAAGAAGTAGAAATAATTACAGAGAATGGAGAACAAAAAATTATTAATACCAAACATATTCCTTTATTAGATCAGGACATGCTAATCACGACTTCTATAGATGTAACTGAGAAGGAAAAATTATTACTTGATCTTCACAAGGCAATTGAAAGATATAATCTTGTTTCGATGGCTACGGATGATGCAGTATTTGATTGGGATATTAATCATAATACCATCTTCTGGAAAAACAGTATATTAACCGAAGCATTAGGATATCAAGAAGGTATTGAACGAAATACTTTAAAGGAATGGGTAGATGGCATTCATCCTGATGATACAACTGCATTCAAAGAAAGTCTTATCAGTTTTTTAAAAAACAAGAATGCAACAAAATGGATGCCTGACTATTATAGGGTAATCAAAGCTGACGGTACTTATGCGCATATTAAGGAACTATCGTTAGTTGTACGAAATGAAGAAGGTAGAGTAATTAGAATGGTGGGTGTTTTAAGAGATGTAAGTAGAAGAAAGGCAGAAGAATTAAGATTAAAAATGTTGGAATTAGTAGTAGAAAACATGGGTGATCCAGTAGTCATTACTGAAGCAGATCCACTTGACTTTCCTGGACCAAAAATCATTTATGCTAATCCTTCTTTCTTAAAATTGACAGGATATTCAGCAGATGAAGTATTAGGCAAAACGCCACGTGTATTGCAAGGAAAATTATCTGAAAGAGAGGAACTTAAAAAGCTCAAAGAATCAATGATAGCCTGCACATCATACAAACTATCCACTGTAAATTACAAGAAAGATGGCACCCCTATTTGGATTAAGGCACATATTAGTCCTGTATTTGACGAATCAGGAAAATGTATCAATTGGGTAGGTGTTCAGAGGGATATTACAGAGGAGAAGAAAGCAGAACTTTTATTACAAGAACTGAACAAAAACTTAATAACTCAAACTGAGAAGTTGGAATTATCAAATAAGGAATTAGAACAGTTTGCATATATCGCATCTCATGACCTTCAAGAACCTTTAAGAATGATAATTTCGTTTTTGGGATTACTGGAAAAGAAGTTTGATAAAAATATTGATGAAAAGGGGAAACAATATATCCATTTTGCAGTGGATGGTGCACAACGTTTGCGTCAGATAATTTTTGATTTGCTTGATTATTCAAGAGTTGGCAGATTAGTTTATCCGGACCAAATAATTGATTTAAATGATTTATTAAAAGAAATAAAACACGCATTACACAGTAGGATTACTGAACAAAAAGCAGTGATTGTAAGCAGTAACTTACCTTCAATAATGGCAAAGAAAACGCCACTTTCACAGGTGTTCCAAAATTTGATTAGTAACTCTTTAAAGTATGCAAAAAAAGATGTGCCCCCTATAATAAAGATTTCTGTAGAAGAAAAAAAGGACTGTTGGCAGTTCTCTATTATGGACAATGGAGAAGGGATTGGAGAAATGTTTTATCATAAAATATTTATCATATTTCAACGATTACATACTAAGGAAGAGGTTCCGGGTACAGGTTTAGGATTGGCAATTACCAAAAAGGCAATAGAAAATATGGGTGGAACGATATGGGTGGAATCGGAAGTAGGTGTGGGAAGTACCTTCTTTTTTACAATCGCAAAGGCATTAATGAAATAAGACTTTGGAATAACGTTCGTAGGATGTTAAGAGAGAATGGATTGAAATATTTGGTTACTACTCAGGAGGTATGACCACTAGGGTTACAATGAAAAAGACAAGGGACACAAAGATTTCTAATAAAAAATGACATGAGCGATTTTAATCAATATATGCTTGTGTTTCTTATGGTAAAGAAGACTCCAGAATAGTAACCTTTAATATATGTTACTTTGTTTGATTGAAAATTTTTTCAAACAAAAACACTAATTTATCCGAGTTAGAAACAAGTTTTTCCATGTAAGAATGCTTTGTTTCCAACATAGAAAAAATTCTTTCCAACAAATAAGAGCTCTTTTTATAAAAGAAAAAGCTCTTTCCAAGGTAGAAAAAGTACTTTCCACGAAAGAAAAAGCTATTTCTAAGGAAGAAAGAAAGCTTTCCAAGTAGAAAAAAGTTCTTTATTAGAAAGAAAAAAAACTTTGCGACTTTGGAGGTTTACCACTAAGAACACAACGCTTTTTACAAAGAACCACAAGAATTTATTGTTTATAATAGCTCAGTTGTTTCATATATTTCACTTAAAAACTTGGTAACCCTTGTATTTATCCTTGTTTTACCACTAACAGCACAATGTTTTTTTATAAAGAAACACAAAGATTTAAGGTATCTAAACTTGCTTAATCTGGTTAAATTTGATTAGAAAACTTTGTGACCCTTATTTTTTCTTTGATTTCCTTGTGGTAAAAGCTCCCTGAGTAGTAACAGTATTTTCGGTATTAATAGTAGTAGGAATGGCAAATATTCATTTACTATTTAATTATAGTATTAATCTATTTCTAAATTAATTCCGTTTAGACATGTAAAACTCTGACAATAAAGTAAGGTTTCATTGAAAGAGAAGCCTTTCTTAAATAAGCAACATTTATTGATTAATTAATAAAACATAATACCTGATTTATGTCATATTAAATTAATTAAATCCCCTTTACATTTACCGCTTATTTTGATTCTGTTATATTTCAATCTTTTTAATCCTTATTGTTATCATGTTTACTAAAAGTCGCTTGCTTAAAATATTTAGGGCAACTAATGTGCCCGCATTATTAGTATCAGTAAATGAGCCAATATTTTCTATACAAGAAGTATCTGATTCATTTGTAAAATCGACAGGAGAAGAAAGAGAATTCATTATTGCTCAACCTATTAATAGTCTTTTTTCAACTAAGTCTCCCATTGAAACTAAAGAAATAAATCAAATATTAACATCAGTACTTCAAACAAAAAAAACAATAACAATTGAGGGTGTAGATTTCATTCTAAGAAAACAAAATTCAAACCCATTTGCCTACTTTTTCTGCGATATAGAATGTACTCCCGTTATAGATGAATTGGAAAATGGAACTATCGCTAATAATGCTACTCCTTTCTCAATCATAATAACTCTATCAAATATTACTTGCTATAAAAAAGAGTATGATAAAATTAGTATTGAAAAAGGTTTGATCGATAAGGAGTTTCTATTTGGCACTTGGGATTATGACATCAAAACAAATTTGTATTCATGCACTGATTCAATCTATGAGATTTATGGAGTGGACCCAAATTCAATCGTTCCAACAATGGATGCTATTCAACAATTTACACATCCAAATGATTTAGAAAAGAGGAATCGCATCATTAATTATGCGATTGCACATAAAAAAGAATATTATCTTGCTTATAGAATTATTAGGAAGAACAAGGAAATTAAAAATATCGTTTCGATTGGCTTTCCAAAAATAGATATAGATGGTAATTTGGTTGGATTTGAAGGTATGCTTCAGGTGGTTTCAAGCAAATTTCAACTAGAAAGAAAACTATTTGAAACTATTTTTGATTTAAACAAGAAATCAAGACTTATTGAAAAACTCATTGCAAATATTCCCGTTGGAATTGCAGTAAATAAAATTAGCACCGGAGAATTTACTTTATTCAATAATGAATTTGAAAAAGTATATGAATGGGAAAAGGAAAACTTAAAGGACTTTAATTCGTTTCTTGCCAAAATATTTCCAAACGAAGAAGTAAGAAATCAATTTAAAGAAAAAATTTTCAACGATTACCATGTTTCAAACAATGAAACTCCTCAATGGAGAGAAGAATCTATTATTACAGAAACTGGAAAGCAAAAAACAATCAATTCAAAGCGAATTCCAATACAGGAACAAGATATTTTAATTACAACTGCATTTGATATCACAGAAAAAACACAGTTGGTCAATAACCTAATAACAGCTATTGAAAGACATAATTTAGTTTCTAAAGCAACCGATGATGCAGTATTTGATTGGGACATTGAAAAGGATATTATCTTTTGGAAAAATAGCATTTTAACTAATTCATTAGGTTACAAAGAAGGAATGGAGCGAGATAATTTAACGCAATGGTTAAACGGCATTCATCCTGAGGATTTAGAAGGGTTCCAATGTAGTTTAAATAATTTCCTTAGCAATAAGGAACAAACAAATTGGAAACCCGATTATTACAGAATTCTCAAAGCCGATGGAACTTATGCCCATATTAAAGGTTTGGCCTATGTAATCAGAAACAAAGTAGGTGTTGCAATAAGAATGGTAGGGGTGTTGCGAGATGTTTCTAAACCAATGGAAGAAAGTTTACGGTTAAAATTGCTTGAGTCGGTTGTGGAGAATATGGGAGATTCGGTATTAATTACAGAAGCTGCCCCTCTTGATAAACCGGGTCCAAAAATTATTTATGCCAATCCTGCTTTCTATGAATTAACTCAATATACTCCCGAAGAAATATTAGGAAAATCACCACGTATTTTACAAGGAGAACTCTCTAATTTAGAGGCATTAAAAAAATTAAAATCGGCATTGAGGTGGGGAGTGCCCTTTAAATTATCTACTGTTAATTACAAAAAAAATCGTGAGCCCATTTGGATAAATGCTAGAATTAATCCCATTTTTGATGACAAGGGAAAATGTATTAATTGGGTTGGTGTTCAAAGAGATGTAACTGAGGAAAAGAATGCAGAAACTATTCTGCATGAACTAAACAAAAGCCTTTTATTACAAACTCAAAAGTTAGAGCTTTCAAATAAAGAACTTGAACAGTTTGCTTATATTGCTTCCCATGATTTACAGGAACCACTTAAAATGATTACCTCATTTCTTCAACTGCTAGAGCGAAAATATGAACATCAACTAGATAATAGAGGGAGAGAATACATCAAATTTGCAGTAGACGGTTCTTTAAGATTGCGTCAAACTATTATGGAATTACTTGAATATTCAAGAGTTGGAAAAGCTGAAAGCAAAGAAGAATATATTGATTTGAATGACTTAGTTGCTGAACTTCAAGAAATTCTATCTGAAGTAATTTCCGAAAAGAAGGCAAATATAGAAACGAGTAGTCTTCCAACTGTATTTGCAAAGAAAACTCCTTTAAGGCAAGTATTTCAAAACCTGATTGGAAATGCATTAAAATATGCTAAGAAAGACGAAGCGCCTACAATTCGTATTTCTGCAGAGGAAAGTGACGACTTTTGGAAATTTGCTATAGTGGATAATGGAATGGGCATTGCAACAGAATATCACGAAAAAATATTTGTCATTTTTCAAAGATTACACACTAAGAAAGATATTCCTGGAACAGGTTTGGGATTAGCAATTACTAAAAAAGCAATAGAATCGATGGGCGGTAATATTTGGTTAGAATCTACAGTTGGAGTAGGAAGTAGCTTTTACTTTACAATTGCAAAGGAGTTAAAAAAATAAAGTGTAGTACTGTAAAAGACTCAATTTAGTCAAGTACAAAATAAACATCTACTACAAAGTAATCAATCAATGAGTTCATGTTTTTGTATAATTAACTCACCTTACTCAACAATTAATAAAGGATATTAAGTCTAATTTATATTCTTCAACGCTAAGACACAAATACTCAAAGTAGCTCAAATAAAAAAAGAAGTATGGATACTTATGAAGTGCTTTAACCCAGATTACGCAATAGACTCGTTATGAAATTCGCAAATACAAAAAAGACAAGTTTTTATGCAGATTTTTTGACTGAATACATAATAGATTACGTTGAAGTCAAACAAATCAAGTAAAAGCGTGTGTTTGAAGTAGTTGTGAATTGTAGTAGAGTCCTATTGCGTAATCTAGGTTTAA
>CANCPA010000027.1 GCA_947379895.1 Chitinophagaceae bacterium
GACTGCACCTAGTCGACCTATTTCTTGAAAACCCACTATATTACTATCTAAGTCGGGCTTTGGCCATTTAGTACTATCTCCACTACTATAAATTGCTTTTAAAGCAGCAATATCCTCTCCTTCATTTTGCCCTTTGAAGGATAAACAGGTAATTACTCCAATTGTTGTGATTAACCCAATCACCAAATTTGTTTTCTTCATTTTCTTACTTTTTAAATACCTTTTAACCATTTATTCAATACAATTGACATTAGAACTTTTCATTAATAGCTCAAAACGTTGGATTCTCGGGTTCTCGTGAGATACTCCTAAGGTCTAACGAGTGCTATTACCCCTTCTTACATACCCTAACACATACAACAATATGTGTTAAAAGAAAGGGTAAGTGTAAACAAACGACTAATGAGCCACTCTTCCAATCTAGAGAGAGGCTCTCTTAATTTACAGAGCAACTCTGAAATCCTTGTCAGTGTGTCTCAAGGACTCCAGAAACAGCCTGAATCCATCAATAAAAGAACTAAAAACCTATAAATACCGACATGTTTATATCAATCCATTCACCACTCACCTCTATGAAGTGAATCTATACTTTCGTCTAACTTCCTTTGGTCCCCCAAAATTGCTTTCATCAAACAAAATCTCTATTTCAAAAACACCAGTCTTTTTATTATAGTTACCTGATTGCGTACTTGGAGCAATCGTAATTGTATATTGTGTTTTATTCTTGTCTCTGCGAGTAAGCGTAACTGATTGAGGGATTACGACCACGGTACCTACATCGGTAGAATCTTTCGATTTAGGAATAAATCTAAAACACTTTGGTATGTTAGTATTGTAGGTGCCTGAATCAGAACTAATACTAACATTATACTTACTTACGTAATAGTCATTATTATACATAGCATTGATATACAGAGCATTTGTTCCCTTTCCTATGACATAAGGATTTTGAAAACCAATTACATCAGGCTCATCCTCAGAAGTAAAGGAGAAACTGATAAATGGTTTCCAAGTGCTCAACGAATCAATATAGATTTGAGGATGAGGCGAATAATAGGGTTGAGTCTGTGCCCAAGTACCTGCAATCTTAAGCGTCGAAGCAAAAGATGCATAAGTGGGCTGTACATTATATTCTTTTTTACATCCGTAAAAAAAGGAAACAGCACAAATTATAAATAAATATCTCATCATCATAAGGTAAATTAATTAGTGAAAAAAGGGTATTGTACAAGCAAATCTTGAATCGGGATAGGAGAGATTTGCTGTAGTACTATTACAATCTTTCCTAATCAAATTCTTATGTAAACGTGCGATGTCAAAAAATAAATGTCCTTCAAAGCACAGTTCTCTTCTTCGTTCATTAAAAATCTCGTCAATCATTGCCTGTTGAGTTGTTGCAGTAAATGATGGAGCAGACGGATTGGCACGAGTACGGATGGTATTCAAAAAAGTAGCAGCGGTGGCTAAACCATTTACAGGATCAGCTTGAACAGCAGCCTCTGCAGCAATCAGGTATAACTCCGATAATCTAATTACCTTGATGTTATTCACACTGTCGGAAGTGCCAAAATATTTTTTGCTGAATGAATAAGTTGTACCATTGAGGATAGTATCTTGAAAAAGAGAATTGTGTCCCCTGACATCTGCTTCATCATACATTCCTGTTAAATCAGTTGTCGCAGCAAATTGTGAATAGAGAGATTGAGGAACAGTAAAATTGAAATAATCACCATAACCACCACCTGAGCTTTTGCCAAATGCTAACTCAAAGATGCTCTCAGAACTAATATTTTTACCTCTCCAAGAGGCAACATAAGAATAATTAGGTATCAACGAATATTTTCCACCATTTATCAATGCTGAACTAAGCGTGAATGCTTGATTATAATCTCCTTTATATAAACAAACTCTTGCCTTCAGGGCTTTTGCAGCATCAGCGCTTAACCAAGTTTTGGCATCACCCGAAGGATAAATAAAGATACTTTTGGAATACAATGAAAGAGCAGAATCTAAGTCGTTCAAAACTTGATTATACACTTGATCTACACTGCTGTAAACAATTATCGCCATCACACTATCAGAATTCTTTGTCTTAATAACAATTCCCTGATGTGATGCATTAGGAGTATAGCTATAGTTTTGGGCAAATACACGTACTAAATCAAAATGTGCCATTGCCCTAATAGTATATGCGTCTGCTTTTATCCGATTAATTTGCTCAACCCGACCATTTGTAACCTTATCTATATTTTGCAAAACGCTGTTTGTGCTGTAAATAATAGAATATGCCTGTGAATAAAAGCTATTCATATTATTCTCGGAAGGAAGAGATGTATTTATAAAATTATAGGTGAAAGTTAAGCTAGGGAACTTTGTAATTGCATACTTAATATTGCCACCCGTTAACTCTGGATAAACATAAAAATCTCTGACATAATAGCTTGAGGATTTCACTTTATTGTAACAACCAATGATAGCTGTTCTAGCCCCTTCGTAATCGGTAAAGAGTTCAGACACAGAAACGTTGTTCTCGGATTTTGTTTCCAAAAATTTCCTGCAACCACTGCCCATAAAAACAATGATGATACAAACCCATAAACCAATATATTGCTTCACATTCATAATTATCATTTTAACTAATTCTCCCTTTCTAACCACTAACAACTAACCAATATTATATACCCACTTTTACACCCCAAGTAAAAGTTTGCGCCTCTGGAAATGAAAACTTGTATTCCTTAATCCCGTTTCTATCAGAAGGAGATTTCTGTTTGTACCAATAAAATAAATTAGTTGCATTACCATACACTGTAAATGACATTCCTCCCAACTTATTAGCAATATCCTTTGGTACGGAATAAGCAAGGGAAATGTTGCTTAACTTGATATAAGTATTATCATACACATATCTTGATGAATTAGAAACTATTGGATTTCCTGTACCATTAATACCTGAGGCTAGTCGAGGAATTGAGGCAATATCCCCGGGTTTCTGCCATCTTTCTAATAAGTTTACACTCTGATTGCGATTAGATAAGTTTCGACCATTATTTTCAGTGTTATAATCAACCAAGTAATAGCCTCCCAAATTATAAATAATATTAATAGTCAATGAAACACCATGATAGCTAAAATTGTTGATGAATCCACCTTGTGCCTTTGGTAATCTGTCACCTAAAGAATAGGCATTTGAAAGTGAACGATCTAATTGTCTTACAGGGACAATCTTTCCATTTTTATCAAAGTATTGTTCATAACCCGTTGAAGGATCAACTCCTGCATATTTGAAACCCCATATTACCGAAGTACTGACACCTGCCTTCAAAACAGAAGCGATACTTGGGTCAGAAGCATAGCCTGTAATATTATTATACACTTTTGTAACAATATTCTTGTTGAATCCCAAATTAAACGTACTAGTCCACTTAAACTTGCCTGTAAATATTTGAGCAGAAAAACTTGCATCCACACCTCTGTTTCTCATATCAGCGACATTCGCAAGAATGGAGGTAAAACCATTTTCAGGAGGTATGCCAATAGGATTGATAGCGTTTTTAAGAATGTTGGTATAAACGTCAACAGTGATATTAAATCTCTTTAAAAAACTAAAATCAATACCCGTATTTTGTTTTAATCCAATTTCCCAAGTCAGATAAGGATTTGGTGCAGTAGAGATATAAGATGACACCAAATCATTGTAACCGGGCGTATCAAAACTATACAAACCTCTTGCAGAATAACTTCCAATACGACTATTGCCTGTACGTCCATAACTATATCTAAGTCTAAACATATCCAACCAATCGAATTTGGCAAATAATTTCTCCTTATTGATTAACCAACCCATCCCCAATCCAGAGTTTATGGTAGAATTTACATCCTTACCAAAAATACTTGCGGCATCAATACGGGTTGAAAGGCTAAAATAATATTTACTATCATAGTTATATAATAACTGACTAATGACAGAATAAGACTTTTCAAGGTTTCGAGAAGAGGCTGCATTTCTATTAGTGGCGGTACTTAATTCAATCAATTTTTTGTAGGTAAAGCCTGTAGCAGAACCATTTAATAATTTAGTATCCTCACTTTTAGCATCAAAGCCAAGTGTCAAATCAAGTTTGTGAACATTTTTAAAGGTTGGCGACCAATTCGCTTGAGAAGAGCTAATCCAACTAAAATTTGAACGATCAAAGATTTGTTCGAACCCTCCCTTGCTAGCTCCTGTAGCATTGTCAGGACTTTGAAAGAGTGTCAGTTTGTTTGACAAGGCATCAATACCGAATAATGTGGTAAAACGAAGTGCTTTAATGGGCGAATATTCAAAATGTGTATTGCCATTAAGAGAACCACCTGTGGCATAATCAATATTTTGAGCCAATACAGCCATTGGATTTGGTACACCCAAATTTGCAAAAGAAAAAAAGGTACTATCAGCATTATAAACAGGGGCATTAGGGATGATTGGTACAATTCCATAAACGTTGACCGCATGTTTATGCGTAATCGAAGGGGCAAGCGTGAACCCGAATGAAAATTTATTGTTCACCTTATGATCGATCCTTGCACGAAAATATATTTTTTGATAGTCATTACCCTTTTGAATAGCCTGTTGATTGTGGAAAGTACCTGACATTCGAAATTGAGTATTGTCACTACCTCCCGAAACCTCTATTTCAGCATTGTCATAATTACTATATCTGTTTGCTAATTCAAACCAAGGTGTATTCATCGTGCTAGAACCGGCTAGCAATTCTGCTGCAGCCGGAGATTTGCCATCGTTAATAAGTTCCTCTTTCATCAGGTCGTGGTATTGTTTTCCATTCAACCATTTTACCATATTGATGCTTTGCGCCCAACCATTACTGTACCCGACATTTAATCTTGTTCTACCTGCTCTACCTTTCTTAGTGGTAATAATGATAACACCATTGCTAGCATTAGCACCATAAATAGAGGCTGCGGCGGCATCCTTCAGAATAGAAATGCTTTCAATATCAGAAGGATTTATACCAGCAAGAGGGTTCAACAATGCTTCATTATTGATAAAGGCAAGTGGTTCATCACTTCTACGTTGTTCCATGACAGGAACTCCGTCAATCACATAAAGTGGCTGTGACGAAGTAGTGAGTGTTGTAATATTCGCTCCATTTAGATTGGTAAGTGAGTTTTGACCTCGAATATTAATCTTGACGGGTGTACCTAATTCTGTGTTTGTTTCCACTTGCACACCTGCTGCCATACCTTCAAGCATCTTGTCGAAACTTTCAATAGGCCTGTCAACTTGTAAATCCTTTGAGGAAACAGAAACGATACTTCCTGTAACTTCTTCCTTTCTTTTGGGTTTACTATAACTATTAGTAACCACCACATCTGACAAGGATTGTATGTTTTTGGACAAGGAAATATCAATGTTTCTATGTCCACTAATATGATATTCATATTTATTATAACCTACAAAGGAAAAGACTAAGCTACCTTGCATCAATTCTTGCTTTGTGAGACTTATTGAAAATTCACCATTTGTATTCGTAATTGCTACTTTCTTAGTATTGCTTTTCAATAAGATATAAGCGCCAATTAAGGGATCACCATTTTCTCCATAAACGTGTCCTATAATTTGAATTTGATTATCAGAAAAGTAATCAGTAGTTAGTTTCTGTATGAGAGAAGGCCTTTTCTTTAATACAATTGTTTTTTTCTCAATGGCATATTCAAAGGACTGATCTTTTACTAAAATGTCAAGAATAGCAGTTAGGGGTAACTGTTTTGCATTGATGGATACTAGCTTTGCATCTTGAAGTAGTGCATAGTCATAAAACAACAAATAGCCTGATTGAGCTTTTATTGATAATAGCACCTTTTCGACAGTCACTTCTTTTCCAACAAAAGAAATCTGCTGAGACCAACCGCTTTTCGAAACCAATAAACACAATATAAAAAACAACAAAGCGATTCTCCTCATATTAAACATTTTGTAAGACTTTCTATATTCCTTAATTCTTATTTTCATAAACCTTCCCTAACTTCTAGCCCGAAACAACTAACAACTTTTAATTCTCCATTACTATTAAGTTTCTGCCTTCAATTTTGAAATGAATGCCACTTAACTCAATTATTTTAAGACTTTCGGCTAATGACGCCTCTTTTTTAATTTGTCCTACAAACAAGTTTTTAGGTTTAGCACCTTCATAATTCACATTTACATCATACCATCTAGCCAATTGACGCATAATAGTTTCGATATCACTTTTATTGAAGATGAAATAGCCATTTTTCCAAGCAAGTTCTTGTTCAATATCTGCATCAGCTACTGTGAATGATTGGTGTTGGAAAGATGCAATTTTTCCAGGGTATAGTAACTCTGAAAGATTACCCTTTGAAAGTTTTACAGAGCCTTCAATTAAAGTAGTCTTAATTGAAGATTCATCACTATAACACATGATATTAAAATGTGTTCCAAGAACTTTTACCTCCAAATCATTAACATGAACAATAAATGGTTTATTAGGATTTTTTGCAACTTCAAAGTAGGCCTCCCCACTTAAAACTACTTCTCTTGTATTACCACTAAATGCAACCGGAAACTTAATTGAACTTGCATTATTCATCCACACTTTACTACCATCAGGTAATGCCAATTGGTATTGTCCTCCTCTAGGAGTCGTAATTGTATTAAAAACAGTTTCACTTGTACTATACTTTGGTGAGTTGGATTTGTATATGACGGTTTCTCCTGCCTTATCAATCTTCACTCCCTTATCACTTTCGATAATACCATCTTTTGTATTAACTAAGTCAATTTTACTTCCATTTCCAAGTGTAAGAATTGCTTTATTTGAACCTGGTGCAACATCATTTTTATATCTAATATCAATCGAAGCGATAGAGTTGCCAATACCCAAAGTAGTTTTTAATAAAAAGGCTCCACCAATTATTAATAAAAAGATTGCAGCCACAGACATCCATCTGCGTGTAGAAAACACCTTTAAATTACTTTTAATTAGCTTGTTAGTAGGCTTTAAATTGAAGTATGAATCGTTATCTGCCTCATTTAATTTTGACTCTATTTTATTAATAAGGACCGAAAAGTCTAACTTTTCTAAGGGTGCTTTTGTAAGAGAAGTATAGTATAAATCTAAAATCTCTGCCACCTCAACGGAGTCAGCGTTAGTTATCCAAGATTCGAATGTTAAAGTATTATCTCTATTACAATTTCCTGCTACAAGTTGAGGAATCAACTCTTTTACTTCATCTTTTGTCATAATTGTAGTCTTTCAGAATAATAGACAAATGTGGAAAGTAAAAGGACACCCCTTCTTTTAAATATATTTTTTTATAATGTAAATAATTTTGTCTATTTCGATAGAAGAATAAGCACTAATAGCCATTCAGCGTTTTCGGTTAGGTACTTTTTTATGTAATCTTTTGCAGAATATAATTGCTGCTTCACTCGAGACTTTGAAATCCCAAGATGAGATGCGATTTCATCAAGTGAAAGTCCACCTTGTGTACTCAACAAAAAGACTTCTTTACGCTTTTCAGGTAATTTATCAATCGCTTGAAGTGCAATCTTATGATATTCATCATATAAAATACCCTTTTCTGTATTTGATTCAAACAAATCTTTTGATGCGCTAAAATTAAGATGAAGCTTATTTTTAAAGTCTTGATGTTTTAAAAGGTTCAAAAGCTTGTTTTTAGCAATCGTGTAAACATACTTTTCAAAAGAGTTGACAGCAATCAGCACTTCTTTTTTTTCCCATATTATTAAAAAAACATCTTGAAGAATTTCCTCAGTAATTTCTTTTGATTGCTTTGTAAAACGATATATATAATGATATAATATGGGTAGATAATGTACATAAAGTTTCGAAAATGCCTCTCTATCACCCTGTGCAACTAATTGCAATAGGTATGCTTCTTCTCCTTCAGAGAAAGCAATTTGAATATTACTATTTGTTTTGAGGCGGTGCATTAATATGTTAAAGTAAATATCTTTTAAAAATCAAACACAAAAATTTATTTAGTTAGTCTTACTAAATAACAACATTTTTTATAATTATTCGAATTCTGTTGAAAAAAGAGAACAATAATACACATGATTAGTTTCAAAAATATAAAAGTTAGTTAGGAATGCGGCTTTATTTTTGAAAATCATTTCTATGATACATTAATATTCGATTGTTCGGGGCTTAACTCTAATTAGCGCTTTATCCCAGTCAAGTTTGTTCATTAACGTTTTAAAGGATATGTATCGTATGGTATAATATTTCTTACGACTTTTATATGATGAGCAGCGAATGATAAAGAATGCTAGGTGAAAGATTAAATATCAATTGTGTTGTGTCAAATGATTAACAATTGATAAAAAAAATGACTTACGAAGTAAAATGAAACGGTAAAGAGAAAACAATATGTTATTTTCATTTCGGATTCAGCTTTAAGAAGTAATTAAAATACGAATAGAATAAATGTAGTTACTATTATTAATTTACCCGAAACATAACTTAAAAATAGAAATAATGAAGCAGCAATTTTATAACTTGTATGTACCTACTTTATCCATCTAGACGCTTTAGAATAATTTCATCAATTAACTTAAATAAATGATAGGGTTTATAGGTTCGCCATTCAAGTATTTCCATTAATTCAATGTAATAATTTAATTTCCGCTTTTTAAAATCATACTGACTATGTTCGGGCATATTTAGCGAAACAATCCAACCATTTTCATCAGCAGTCTCTTCATACCATTCTTCATAATAATCCTTATCGCCACTATGAAAATTGAGAATATTCTCTGTTATCAAAATGAACTTAAAGATTTTTTCAGCTTGGAGTTTATCAATAACTTCTCTCTTTAGTTCCATTATATCATTTCCAATGGCATCATTCCATTCACCAATCATTTCGATTATTGCAAAGTGTAACTCATAGTCAACGTAAATTATTTTTAAATACAGGGTATTACTTCCAAAATCCTCCCACTGTGGATGTATATAGTAATTGTAAACAGTTGTAGAAAATTCAAATTCACTGTGTACAACGCCATAAAAAGGAGATCGCTTGTCTTCCTCTGCATTATACATGTATCGCCAATTGAAATGAGGTTCTAAAAGATGCATGCTATTTTAAATATGAATTATAAGTAATCAGTTGTGAAATATGAGTTATGTGATTTAGTCTGTTTATTGACTTATAATTAACAATTGTCATGGTATTTAATCAATCCATCAATCGGACTTTTAATTACCACTCCAAGTTCTAATTCATAAGTGTTGCAAAGTTCCTGAAGTATATCCCTAAAACCATAAGCAATACTGCCAACAAAATTAATAGGCAACTTCCAAGATTCATTGTATTTATAAAGATGGTTAAAAAAGAAATCATTCAGTCCGTCTTCAATGATATTTTCTACCATATAATGACCTCTATTTTCAACTAAAAACAGTGCAAATCCTGCTAAATATTTGTTAGCTAAAGGTTTTTTATATACACTATCAAGGATGCTATCCTTTGAAATATTGAACTGTTTATTGAACCGATGCATTAAGTCTTCATCAAAAGTATTGTATAAATAATACTGAATTACCTTCTTTCCAAGATAGGTTCCACTACCTTCATCGCCCAAAATAAATCCGAGTCCGGGACTGTTTTTTACAATCTTATTACCATTATAATAGCAAGAATTTGTTCCCGTACCTAATATACAAGCTATCCCCTTTTTTGTACCACAAAGTGCCCTTGCAGCCCCAAGTAAATCACTTTCAATATTAATTTCCGTTTCAGGAAACAATCCCTTGAGAGCAAGTTTAATAGTTTTTACATTACTTACATTACTTAAGCCTGTTCCATAAAACTGTAGCTTATCTATCTTAACATTATTAAGAGTTAGCAATAATTCATTTTTCAAAAGCTCTATTATTTGATCCTTATTTAAGAAATAGGGACTAATGCCTTTGGTTGTGATTACTTTATGTTCACCATTATTCAAAATGCACCACTCACATTTTGTAGAACCACTATCAGCAATTAATTGTATGGACATATAAAAAATGAATTACTTGAAATAAAAATAGGGTTAGTTCTTTATAATTCCAACTTGGAACTTAAATTTAAGCGTAAATGTTTTTATTGAAATAATTTTATTAACAGTTAATCAATAGATAGAAAAGCTACTTATACGTCATCTTTCATTGACTTGATTAAACTATTTTTTGCCGTTCGTAGAAAATAATGGGGGTTTCACCCCTTTTAACGTATTCTAATATTTTTAGTAGGTACCGTTCCCCTACATTTGAAGCATGTCAATTGAGTGTTTTAGAAAAATTTTTCTTTTATTGGGAGGATGGGTCATTTGTTCGATGACATTTGCCCAAAATAGAACTATTATTGGTCATATAAAGGATAAACAAAGCGATGAACCCTTACCTTTTTCTTCTGCTCGTTTTAAAACGAGTGGACAAGGTGCATTAACTGATGAATCTGGTAGGTTTGTCCTTAATGTGGAGCGGAGAAATATGAACGACTCATTAGTTATTAGTAGTGTTGGTTATAAACCCTTCTCTATTTGGGTAGGCAATTTTTCGGACAGTACACAAATAACTTTTAAATTAGAAGTAATGCCTTCTGCAAATGAAGCAGTGGTAAAAACTAAATATAGTAGATCGTTGTGGTTTTGGAAAAAAATAATGAGCAAGAAACCGCTACATGAAAAGCAATATTGGAAAAATTATAGTTATGAAATTTATAATAAGCTAGAAGTTGATCTTGAAAACTTAAATATCAAAAAACTAAATCATAATGCGCTATTAAAGCCTTTAAATTTTGTGTTTGATTATATTGACTCTACTTCGGAGGATAAGCCATTCTTGCCTGCTTACATCACAGAAACTTTGTCTGATTATTACTATCAGAAAGATCCACACAAAATTAGAGAGATCATTAAGGCAACTCGTACTAATGGTTTGGATAACGAAAGTATTATTAAGCAATTAGGTGGATTATATCAGAATATAAATATTTACGACAATACAATTCCTGTTTTTAATCGAGATTTTATAGGTCCATTCAATACAAACGGGGCAAATTACTATCATTACAAACTTTTAGACACTCAGTATTTAGCAAATAGACGATTAATACACTTACGGATTTCACCGAAACATAAAGGGGATGATGTTTTTGAAGGGGATTGTTGGGTTCATGATTCTACTTTTTCAATACAAAAAATCACTTTACGACCATCTAATGATGCAAATATTAATTTCTTAAGTGGACTATCGATAATACAAGAATTTAAATTAATAAATGATACCACATGGTTCTTATACAAGGACAAATTTGTAGCAGACATTTCACCAATAGGTAGCAAAAATTTAACTTTAAAAGGTCGTAAGACCTCTACATATAAGCATATACTAATTAATTCCGATTCAGTTGTTTCAGAAGTTGAGAAGTCGAAAGTAGTGGAGGGCGTGGAATTAGGAAAGGGTTATATGAATGAATCGGACACTTTTTGGAATTCACATAGACATGAAGAATTGAATAAGAGTGAGAAATCTGTATATAAGCTTTTAGATACTCTCGAACATAACAAAACTTATGTCAGGTACAGGAATACTGTTAACTTTTTAGCAACCGGGACAAAAGATTTGGGCAATTTCAGGATTGGTCCTTGGTATTATTGGTTGAGTTCTAATCCGTGGGAAGGTATAAGGTCTCGATTTGATGCTTCTACAAATAGGGACTTCAGTAATCATTGGTATTTTCATGGATATGGGGCTTATGGGTTTGGTGATAATCAATTTAAAGGCAAGGCTGAAGCAGAATATCTTTTTAGTCGCGAACCATGGATTTATTTAAAAGCTACTTATAAAAATGATTTGGATAATGGACAGGTTTATTCTGATCAATTTGGAACAGATAATTTATTTGCAACACTCTTTCGTCGTCCGAATGTTCCGTATAAGTTTCTGATGTCAGAAGAAAGGACACTTGAATATTTTCAAGAAACTAACCACAACTATGGATTTGGGGTATCTACATCTAGCAAAAAATTTGATGCCTTACAAAATTTACCCACTAAAGATTTATTTACTTCTGTAAAGGGAGATCCGTTTAATTCCTTTGAAGCTACTTTCAAATTTCGATATGCCTATGCCGAAAGGACTTTAAAAGAGAATTTCAGCAATATGTCTTTGGGTAGCGATCGGCCAATTATTCAGTTTAGTTATACCCATGCATTTAAGAATGTTTTCAAGAGTAGTTATGATTATGATAAGTTGGATGTTTCCATGTCTGATTATTTTAGTCTTGCCCCCTATGGTGGGGTTAGATACTACTTATTTGCAGGCAAGGTGATGGGCTCTGCCCCATATAATTTTTTACAAGTTATGCCGGGTAATGAAGTATTATATTACAATCGCTATGCCTTTAATTTGTTAAATCGATACGAATTGATAGCTGATAATTATGCAGGATTCTTTGTAGAACATAAAATCGGTAGTGGATTCTTTAAATATATTCCAGTGATTAAAAAGTTGAAGTGGCGGCAGTTTTGGGATGTAAAGGGTGTTGTTGGAAGTTTATCGAACGAAAATGCACAACTTAATTTTGTTGGCAAGTATCCCTATACAAGCCTAAATGGTAAGATGTATATGGAATTAGGAACAGGGATTGATAACATTTTAAAAGTATTCAGAGTAGATTTTGTGTGGCGTGTTTTAAATCAAAATGCAACCATACAGTCATTCAATCGTTTTGGTGTATTTGGAAGCTTCCACTTTACCTTTTAAAAGCTTGCACAATCCTTAAACGGGGCATATAAGCCACTTAGTTAAACCGAAAAAGAAAAATATACTTTGGAATTTGTTTAATTTCAACTGTACAGAAACTAAATTGTCCTATGGCAACTTAAGTAAGAAGAGTGGGATAAGATGAGTACTAGAAAAATATTTTTGAAAAGTGCATTTATTTAATTTAATCTACAGGGAATTCCTCAATAAAATTGATGATATTGTAGTGTTTATTTAATAAGTGGAAAGCCTTTATGCATGTCAACTTAAATGTTACAATGAATACCAACATTTTTCCTTTTATTTTGTATCCTTAACATTATCAATAGAATAATTAAATAAATCTCAGCTGTAAACATGTCTACACAAAATAAAATACCCGTTTTTTCATCATGGCGATGGTGGTATTTATTTGTCATAAGCTTCCTGATAGCCATTATATTATTCTTTTCTTGGTTTACAAATTATTTTGCATGAGTAGAATTGATTGGATTGTTTTGGTAGGTACCTTAACAGGCATCATCGCTTATGGGCTATATAAAAGTCGAACCTCCAAAAATCTGGAAGGATACTTTTTGAGTAATAGAAGCCTTCCGTGGTACCTTGTTTTGCTAAGCATCATGGGTACGCAGGCTAGTGCGATCACATTCTTGTCGGCACCAGGGCAAGCATTTACAGATGGGATGCGTTTTGTACAGTATTATTTTGGTTTACCATTAGCGATGGTCATACTATGTATCACTTTTGTGCCATTATACAGCCGACTAAAAGTATTTACAGCGTATGAGTTTTTGGAAAAAAGATTCGATTCTCGAACAAGGACCTTTACTTCATTCTTATTTCTTTTGTCTCGTGGATTATCAACAGGCGTTAGCATTTATGCACCTTCTATAATACTTTCTTCTTTGTTGGGATGGGATATTTTTTGGACAAACATTGTCATGGGAGGCTTGTTAATCATTTACACGGTTAGTGGCGGGGCTAAAGCAGTTGCCTATACGCAAAAAATACAGATGGTTATCATCTTTGGCGGCATGTTTTCCGCAGGATATTGTATGATGCACTATTTACCCTCGGGTATTGGCTTTAAACAAGCTTTACAGCTAAGTGGGGCAGGAGGGAAGCTTAATGTTATTACGACAGGATTTACTAAAAATGGCTTCGATTGGAAAGATCGGTATAATATTGTTAGTGGTGTTATTGGCGGATTTTTTCTTGCATTATCATATTTTGGGAGTGACCAATCTCAAGTAGGACGCTATCTCGCAGCAAAAGATAGTACGGAGAGTAAAGTTGGATTATTGATGAATGGTTTGGTAAAAGTTCCAATGCAATTTTTTATTTTGCTATTAGGTGCGATGCTTTTTGCCTTTTATCAATTTAATGCTGCACCTATATTCTTCAATAAAGCACTTGCAGATAAAGGAAAAACGACTGTTTATCAAAGTAAACTGATTACTTTGGAAAATGATTATTATAAACAACAACTTCTGCAACAAAATAACAGCAAGGCCTATTTATTAAATATTCATGACGTTGAATTGAAAGCGAAATTAAAGATCGAAGCCACCAAACTTACCGAAATACAAAAAGAATATAAGACAACACTGAAAAAAGCCTTACCTACAGCGGATACGAATGATACTAACTACATTTTTCTTCGATTTGTAATTGACTTTTTGCCTAAAGGTATTGTAGGATTATTGATTGCCATTATTTTTATGAGTGCATGGGGGTCAATTGCTGCAGCACTAAATGCACTTGCCTCTTGTACAATGATTGACTTTCATAAACGAATTAAAAAAGACTATTCACGTTTCGAAAATCAAAATGCAATCAGTAGTTACGAGTATAAAACATCAAAATTATATACACTTGCCTGGGGAATATTCAGCATCATTACTGCCGAATTATCATCAGGAATTGGTAGTTTAATAGAAGCCGTTAATATTTTAGGTTCCTTATTTTATGGCGTAATATTAGGAATTTTCCTAGTGGGATTTTATTTAAAAAGGGTAGAGGGGAAGTCTGTATTTTATGGAGCAATTATTAGTGAAATTATTATTGTAGTACTCTTCGCACTAGATAAATATGAGATTATTGGACTAGGTTTCTTATGGTTGAATGTAATTGGAGCACTACTTGTATTATTAATCAGTAGCGTTTTAGAAATTCTATTCAGAAAATCATTGTAAATCAATAATATGATGTTAATTCAATTTTATTTTTTGGATGTATCAACAGTTGCATCTCAAAATGTATTTGGTGCTTACGCTTGATCATTTTTTTACATTCAGGAAGTTTCATTACAAGGAAACCAAGGAAAAAAGGTCAAACAAGGTATTCTTTGAACCAATTGAAGGTATACTTTAACTTAATTTATTTTGAGCCCAATAAAGAAATTAATTGGAGGAGAGGGATTATAAAATCTTTTTCCTGCCGCGTTGATGTCATTACCTAAACTATACAATTCATTAAGTAAGTTATTACCACCTGCATAAATTTCATTTGTCATTTTAAAACATTTGAATTTCAATCCAATTTTAAAATCTAATAAATGATAGGCCTTTGCATACACATCATTTGCATCTGTCAAAGGCATTGAGGAAACTTTATTGTACGAAACATTTAAATAATGTCCGTTTTTGAAGAGAAATGAAAGGGTGGTTACCTGCACATTTTCAGGTACTCCTGTTAAATGATTACCTGAATAGTTTATTGTTCCCAATTGATAACTTAGAAATTTGTAGGGCTGATAACTATAACTTTCTGAGAGATTGATACTTTTAATTATTCCAAGAGGTTTTATTAATAAACGATATTGAAGTGACACTTCTAACCCATCCTGTTTGGTATTTCCTGCATTGATAAAGATTTGGGAACCGTCAGTATTTGTGTGAGCAATGATTGCCTGTTGTAAGTGTAAATGATAGTAATTTACTTCAAATAGTAATCGATGATTGAAGAGTCCACCCTTTAATCCTATTTCACTTTTCCATCCATATTCTGCTTGAATTGAATTATTGAATACTTTTGAAGAAGGTCTTAATTCAGCAATAGAGGGTGAACTATATCCCTTTGATACAACGCCATAAATTAATAGAGAGGAATTAAATTGATAACCTATTGAGAATCGGGGGGCAAAATTTACACTCAGTTTGTGGGTAAAGTCTGTACTTCCTTCAGTTAATCTCTTGTATCGAAATGACTCTTCATTTTCACTAATACCGGTTTCAAACCTCCATTTTCCCAATGACAGTTGTAATTGTGTGAAAAGAAATGATTGCTTACTATAGATATTATCTTTGAATTGGACTGTGTCGGGCAAGCCATTCACATTGCCGTAATCTTCTATTAAGGAATGATTAGCTAGTATTTCTCCTCCTGAAATCCATTTGATATCTATTCCCTTTGTTTTCTTTTGGTAAATAAATTGTAGGTTCCCATTATAATTGGACTCATTTCGGGTTTCATAATCGGTGATGAAAGGGTTTTTATAGTCGGTATGATTCATTACTAACGCAATATTAGAGGACCAATTCTCTGAAATTTGATAACTATCATGAATACCTACAAATGAGGTTGTATTATCTATTGCACTATGTGCTTGAACAGCACTAGGTAATTTCCCTATTGCAGGACGAGATAGTTTAGGGTTTTTCAACATTGAGTCAAGGGTAATTCCACCAGGAGTTTGATAAAATAGATGAGTATAAAAGCAAATGATATCAATTTGATGATGCCTCTTTTTTAAGCTCCCTATCCAAGTGATATTATCTTTATGAGAAGCGGATTCTATTCTATATCCATTACTTTCATGATGACTAATTATTAATTTAGAGGTTGCATTCTTGCTTTGATATCCCCAAACAGCCTCTTCTTGATGGGTTCCATAATAACCGGCAAATATACTTGCTGAAATACTATTTACTGGTGATTGAGTATGTTTCAATTTGGTTTCTAGAAGTAACAAGCCCTTTTTCCCTGCCCCATACATACTTGAACCTGCATCCTTTGCCACCTCTACGGAAGATAATTGAGTAATATCAATCAGATTCAAATAGGTATTACCACCACCATCAGATAATGGGAGACCATTCCAATATACCTTCATATTTCTTACTCCGAATGGAGAACGTAGCAGACTCCCCCTTACGGAAAGGCGAAAACTTTCAGGACTCCTTTCTTCCATTCTTACCCCTGGTATTGTGTTCATAGAAGGCAATAACGAATAATTATTGAGTTGTTGCAATTTATTGGTATCCAAAAAGGAAATAGAAGCAGGAATATCCTGCCAAGTCCTGTTATAATTAAAAGTTTGTAACTTGACTTCAGGTAATGAATCAGAAAAGACAATTGTAGTTTCTTTGGATTGGGAAAATGAAGAAGAAATTGCAAGAGAAAAGATAAAAAGAAATATAGTTGAAAGCTGTTTCATCATGCAAATAAAACCTAATATTAAATAGATGTAAAAGATGAAGGGTGAATATAAGATTTCCGTTTGACAAGTAGAATTATTTAGTTATCCAATATTTCATGAATGATTTGAATTGTTACATTATATTTCAAAAACATGGTAATATCCTTATTAATTTAAAATTGTTTTGAATAAAACTTGCCTTTTTCCTAAAACAATCAGGTTATTTAATAAATAAACTAGATAATAAAAAAAGGGCAGCATTATTAATGTAATATTGCTACACAGAATTGGTAAAGCAAAGTCCAGTTCATTTTGTTAGAAACACTTTTTTTGTTTCATTGCCGTAAAACTTCAAGAGATAATCTTCTAGAACGCAAGTTTCTTCTTCAAACAAGCTTTATTAAGCCGCACATTTTTTTAAACTATCAGGAAATACTTTTACAATTCAGTACAAATTATTGTGTATCTGAAATGAATTTTACAGTAAGAAATGTTGTTTGCTGTAATAATGGTTTCTTCATCATAACAAATAGAAGTGTTAATACCATTCAAGGTTTGTTTATTATAGCAGATAGACTCATTTGCTCCTATTAAGGTTTGTTCATTAGTACAAATAAACATGTTTGCTTGATTAAAGGTTTGTTTATTACAGCAAATAGAAGTGTTTGCTACTTTTAAGGTTGGTTCATTGGTACAAATAGAAGTGTTTGCTCCGTTTAAGGTTTGTTCATTAGTACAAATAGGTTTAATTAAAAGAAAAGGTTTTAATCTTAAAATAATAAGATAATGGCATTAAGATGGAAGTATATAGATAATCAAATGGATATTGCAACTGCGGGAAGTGTAAAAGAGGCAGTTGTATTGAGTAGATATCATGATGCGGGCTTATTAGCACTCGTTGCGATCTATCCAATTTTACAGGACAGGTATGATCAATATCATCCTGCACACTTAGCATTAGTAGAAGGTTACAATTCGTTAGATAGTTCGGATGGGGCAAAGCAAGGTGATAGATTAACAGTAGAACAGTTTTTTACTGCTGCAAAAATCTTACTCACTACGGAATGGATGCCTGCAATTTTGATGGTGTATAAAAAGATTTCAGCTAGGTTCAAATCCATATTTCCAAATGGATTGAAGCCATTTTATACAGGTGGCATTGATGAAAAAATTGAATCATTTAATACACTAAGTAAGAATATTGGTGTGGATGCAAATCTCACATCGGTGAAAGCCTCTGTTGATGGTACCTATAATCATTTGGTATTGGCAAGAAACAATCAATTATGTGCAAAAGCAACAACTGCTATTTCGAGCGATGCATTAGAAGTGTTGAGAGTTAATGCCATGGTTTTGGAATATAAGAATGTGGCTTTTGTCATGCTAAACTTATTTGAACACCGAGAATCAATCCTTCCTTTAATTATTGACCTAGTTACACTAAGAGAAAAGGTTCAATCTATATATACAGGCAGCATTCTTGCAGGAAAAACAATTGCTATATTAGCACATACTTTTTTGAACACAGATTCTATCAGGGTTAACGTTTCTGGAATTGGCTCCTATAGATTGTTTTTATCAACTACAAATACAGGAATTGATAGCAAGGTAATTTTAGTTAATGCCAATCTAAAAACAGATATTTTAGTGAGTGGATTTGGTGTAACAGATTTTGTAAATCATCGTTTTCTGAACATGATAAACGAGTCAGGAGATGCTGCAACCTATCGGATTGAGTTGTTGTAGAAAGAGGGCTGAGTTATGAACTATGAGTTTTGAGTGCTGAGTAGATGGGAAATTGTATAGACTAAATGTTTATTAACTTTACTTACTCATCACTCATATTTGATTACACATAACTAACAACTTACCTCTAACCACTAATCACCTGCTAGGAATGGTTACTGATTGAAAATAACTGTTTGTACATCCCGCTGATGAAGTTACTTTAAGTGTAACTGTCCTATTTTGAATTGTATTAGTCTTTTGATAGATATGAACAACACTCAATGCATTACTCGATGAATTGTTAGTATCTCCAAAATCCCAAATATTACTTATTGGATTTGTTCCGTTTGGAATGGTTGAATTGTTATTAAATGTAAAAAGACTATCTTTTGTATTGTTAGTATCGATTGAAAACAATGCAGCAGGAATTGTTCCTTGACCATTTGCTTTTACTGTTTGTTGTGCACCAGAAAGAATGTTTATACCGTTTTGAGAAATATTTAAGGTAACAATATAGTTGCCTGCTTTAGCATATGAATGGGATACTGTTTGTCCTGTAGCATTACTCTTATCTCCAAAATCCCATTGATAAAACGCATTTGAAGGCTCATTGAGTTGGCAGGTAAATGTAAAAGACTCCCCCCCACTACTACAAGGTGATGTAAAGGAATAAGTTATGGTATCAGACAACTTTTGATAGTTACTATTTGCAGGCACTGTTATCTTTTTGCTTACACTATTTATACATCCATTTCCATTTGAAACAGTCATTAAAACAGTATAATTTGTAGCAGAAACAGTTGCAGGAAAAACATAAAAAATATTTGAATTTGTAGTTGACTGATTATTACTACCATCTCCAAAATTCCAGGTATACAAAGGAATAATATCTGTCGAATTACAATTAAAAAAATATTTATATCCGCTACTAGTCTCAACAATTGGTGTAGCTGTAAATGATGATGGTAATGCCCCGCCTATCGTTGAAATATAAATTGTTTTAAAGATAGTAGCAACTACTTTTTTCCCGCTGTCAATCACTGCTTTGATGGTATCATAGCCCGAATTTGTATAGGTGCGTTTAACAGTAAGGCTTGTAGTAGTCGCCTTTGTTCCATCACTAAAGTACCATTTGATAGTATCATGTAAAGGAATATTGCCTACGAGTGTAAAAGAATCAACCAAGTTTGAAGCAGCACAAGGGTTAAGAATTATACTATTAATAGTAATTTGCCCTGTGGTATCTCCTTGAGGACCTTGAGGAGTAAAAGTAGGATTACCGGGAACACTAGTTGCATTGCCACCACTTGTATTAACAGTCAAATTATTACCTTCCATAGTAGGATAACAAGCACTTAAATAAATTAAACTCAGTATAGTTAATATGATAAAAATATTTTTCATTGATTGCTTAGTGGTAAACACAAATTATAGGTTAATTATTTAAAATTCTTCATTTTATATTTATTTAATGATAGTATCCATTATAACTTAATAAATAATCCCGAAAGTGTCGGCGACCACACCGAAGCACAACGTACACAATATATACCTGGCTTAAGAAAAGAAACATCAATATGAAAATCTCCTCTCTCTGTACTTTGCTTTTTAAGTAACAGTTTACCATTTATATCATAAATTCCAACCCATGTATTTCGCGGAATTTGCGACAAAGTAATCATATTTTTTGCAGGATTAGGATATAATAACAATTGTGAAAGTGTACATTTTGTTGGGTCTAAGAATATTGTGTCTGAATACCCTTCAATTTTACATTTTGTATCTTTATAATAAATCCGATAAAAAAATCCTCCAATGCCAACTTCAGTACTTGAATCTAGTGTCTTATCAACAAATGAATAAGAAAGACTATCTATTTCATGATTATTTATCGTTTTAATAGTAGGAAAATTATACCCATCGGTGCTTCTTTGAAGTAGATAATTAGTTACATTTTCATTGGGAAAAGTTTTCCAATAAAGGTTTACATAATAGTTATCACAAAGTGCAGAAAAACTATCCAAATGGACAAACTCACATGGAAGTATTATCGAAAAAGTAGTATCTTTTGTAGTGCCACATACAGTATCCGTAAAGCTAAGGTTATAGGAAATTGAACCACTTTTAATTGAATTGAATGTATCTATTAGAGTGTATAAGCCACCATCAAAGCTATATTTACTGCGAATTGTATCTATAATTTTAAAATTTGTATTGTAATTATCCTTTCTCTGTAATAAGTAATAGCCAATATTACCATCTGTTGCAGATGTAAAACTAATCGTTGCAGTTGAGTTATTATTGTATTTCGCTATAATATCAGGAGGTGGCAATATGCTACATGGCATTGGATAAACGATAACAGATTTTGTATAATTCGTGTCCATACACTTTGCAGAAGTATCGGCATAAACCACTCTATATTGATAAATCCCTTGACTACTTTGTAGTTTATCATTAAAAAGATAACTACCTGACGAAGAGTTTGTTTGGGGTTTAAGGGAATCAATGTTGGTATAAAGTGTATCATTTTTGCTTCTTTGTAAATAGATAGCACTAAGGTTAGCATCACTTACGGTGTTGAAACTAATATGCACGGTGTTTGTATCAGTCCTGATAATAGTAAAATCCTGTAAAGGATATGTATTACAAGGTAATTGAGAAATAGAATTAATTGCACTATAAGTAGCTAAACTACAGGCAGATGCAGAGTCGGTAATGGCAATACGATAGAAATATTGTCCACTTTTTGTTTTCAATGTATCAAAATAAGCAAATGCTTGACCGGTATTTTGTTTTATTATAAAATTCTTTATTGTTTTAAAATGAACCCCATCTGTACTTCTAAGTAGACTATAAAAAGCAATATTTGTATTAAATGCTGATGTCCAATTAATCTGAACCGTATTATCAAAAAGATACTGAGTGGTGAATGACGTAATCTTCGGGGGGGTACAAACGGGAATTTCAGGCTTTGTAAAAGTACATGGATATTTAAACTGCTTTGAAATTTGATAACTACTGTTTAAACCAAAAGGCGCTGAAGTAATGATAGTTTTGTAATAATTTTGTTGTTCGATCGAGTCAGCAGCAATCGCTATAAGATTGCCATTACCGTCATAATTGGCTAACGTTCTTTTATTGCATATGTCATCGTTCCATGTCCAGGCTAACCACCCTAAATTATTATTTTTCATGGCGGATAAATAGTTTTCTAATGGAAGCAAAACATCACAACTTTGAGAAGCATTATAAGATTGGTAACTAGCAATTTCGCCAAAAACGATTGGAAGCTTTGTGTTTGTTCCCAAATTAGGATTTGCTAAATTATTCAATTGATCAATCATACTATTTCCACCCATACCATTGGGAAAATCATTCCAATAACTATGCACACTAAAAATAGTATTTCCCAATATATCAGCCTTCAGTAGTTGGTCTCCTATAGCCATTATTATATTCAGATTTTGACCAGCATCGGGTGCATCAATCATAATTGGAACATGAATTCCTGCTCTCCGAATGGCTTTTATGGCCGAAATATATCCATTTGTATAACCTATAGGATCATTATTCCCATTTTTTACATAACCAAATTCATTGGCTAAATTAATAATCAAACTGTGAATATGTTTTTTTATTAATGAAACAACACCTGGGCTCGTCCACCAATTAAGAATTGTATTATTAAATTCGCTAGTGTCATTATAAATACCTCGGGCACTTAAGTCGTACAATTGCACAATTGGAATTATACCATTTGATTCAAAGGTCGTAATCAGCTTATCTAAGTCACTAAGAGTTGCTTGTGATTTTCCCCACGATTTCCTGATGTTCATATCCGCAAACCATTGTATTCTTACAGCATTCGCACCACTTGTATTAATAATATCATCCACTTTATTATGTGCAGCTGGAAAATTAGGGTTGGCAAAATAAAAATCTGCCATAGCAGAATAATTTACCCCTCTTAATAGGATTGAATCTCCACATTGATTATATAACATACCATTATTTACATATAAACTATCCTGTTGTGATAGCTTTTGTGAGGTGGTCTGATATGTAATGACCGATTTGCTATACTGAAAATTGTCAATTGAGCAAGAACTGTTTTTGTAGGCTAAGCGATAATAAAGTGTAAGGTCAGGAATATTTAAGGTGTCCGAATAAGTATAATTACCTCCTGAATTACCGTATCGAGTAGGAATACTATCAATTGTAATGTAATTTGTATCATTAATACTTCTTTGTAAAAAATAATAATTAATAGAGGCATCAGTCATCGTATGCCAACTTAAGTTGACAATATTAGGTTTATAAATAGGATTAGGAAATCTATCTACAATTGGAAATGCAAATGAAGGAATACAGTTTTGAAAAAACACTTCACGTATCCGTTTATTGTTTTTATCTGCGATTATAATATTATTAGGGGTAACAGATGTGTCAATACTAATACTAGAAGGACTAAAAAGGCTAGCCAAAGGAGAGATACCTTTGTCGCCTTGAAAACGTCCGTTGCCGATGATGTCGGTATATCCATCACCTACGATTCTATAAATTTTATTTGTAGCAATGTTTACTTCCCTTATTTCATTATTATTTTTATCAGCGATATAAAGATTTCCACTGTTATCTAAACACACTTCAGTTGGTTGATTTAAACACGCTCGAGTAGCAATACCTCCATCTCCCAACGAATCGGCTATTCCATTACCTGCAATTGTAGTAATAATTCCGGCAGTGTTTACTTTTCGGATTCTATTATTATAGGTATCAGCAATATACAAATTACCTGAACTATCAATAGTAACACTATTTGGTAAATTCAGATTGGCACTTAATGCATTTAAACTATCACCTTTAAAACCCGCATTACCATTTCCAGCAACAGTACTAATAATGCCATTTACATCTACTTTCCTAATTACATTATTATACGTATCAGCGATAAAAAGATTGCCTATTTTATCCATAGTAACACCAAATGGCAGATTCAAATTAGCTGCAGTTGCTAACTTCCCATCCCCTTTATAATCGGCCATTCCATTTCCAGCAACAGTAGTTATCCGACCGTTATTATCAACTTTTCTAATTACATTATTATAAGTATCGGCAATATATAAGCTCTTACCAGACTTGTCTAAACAGATTCCATGAGGATTATTTAATTGAGTATTTATGGCAATGCCATCACCTTTATTTCCTTGTAAACCATTTCCTGCAATAATACTTACTCGGCCATCAGCGGTGACATAAAAAACGGTTTGTTGCCCTGCATCTGTAAAATAAAAAGCTCCATTCGATGCCATACAAACATTGCTTGGAGTTGATAAACTGAGAGAATTAGCATTGTAATATTGCTGATTTATTTTTATGTATGTAATTGAATTAATATTACCAGTACTATCTACTTTTCTTATCCTGCTATTTTCGTTATCTGCAATAAATAGGGTGCCTGTTCTCCCGATTGCCAAACCTAAAGGGTAATTCAAACTTGCTGATGTAGCAGCAGCGCCGTCGCCTAAAAATCTTCCATGCCTAGTCGGATCTAAATAGCCATCTCCTGCAATAGTTGTAATAGTATCTTTAGAAGTTACCTTTCTTATTCTTTGATTATAAGTATCTGCTATGTAAAGGTTTCCTTGAGAATCAAAACATAGTCCTGTAGGAAAGAATAAAGTAGCTTGAGAAGCAAGTCCACCATCTCCATAAGGAGGTAAGGGCCACCCATTTCCGCCAATATAAATATTTAGAATACTATCACTTTTGATTCGCCAAACTACATTATTCGCAGCATCAGATATATATAAATTCATGTTATTGTCAAACGCAAGTCCCATAGGATATCCAATCGACGCATTAGAAGCTTTTATAGTGAGGTCAATACTTGATCCAAACACTCGGTTTCCTGCAATTCGAGAGATGATAGTATCTGAAATATTAATTTTACGAACTGTATAATTGGCCGAATCTGCAATGTAAAGGTTTCCAGATTTATCAATAGCCAATGCTGAAATAAATTTAAAACTAGCAAAATAGGCCTTTCCTCCATCTCCTGAATATCCTGCTGTACCATTCCCTGCAATTGTTGTCATAATAGAATCGGAAAGGTTTATCTTCCGTATTCTATGATTAAAACAATCACCAAAATACAACCAATTATGGCCATTTGTAGTGTCGATTACAAGACCAACAGGAAAATTGATTTGCTGATTATAGGCTTTACCATCTCCAGAAAAGCCTGCTATTCCTGTTCCAGCCAATGTAGATAAAACTCCGTCTGTACTAATCTTTCTTATCTGTGAACTAGGACCGTCTGCGATATAAATATTCCCAAACTTATCAATTGCAACAGATTGCGGACCTACTAAATTAAATTCAGGAACAACCACTCCACCTCCTGCAACAGTATTTATTATCTGTGCTTTAATTGGAACATAAAATAGTAATGTGCCAATAATCGACAACAATTTAAATAATGTAATATAACCAACTCTTTTTATTCCCATTCGGGTATTTCTTTAAATTTTATTGTTTGATAATCCTTTTTAATTAGACTTTAAAGGTCATCTTTTTGTTAATTACAAAATGATGATTTAAATGCTAATTGTCTCATAAACTTAACTAATTGAAAGTTAGTTTACTACAATTCTTGTCTTTCCAATCTTATCACCCTTTGCATTTTCTACCAATAAAAAGTATAAACCACTCTTTATATAAGCAGGTAAATTAATTTGATAATCAATTGTTTTATTTAATCCAACATTGTTTATTATTTCTTTCCTAAGAACTCTTTTCCCTATTACATCATAGAGAACAATTGAATAATTACCATCCGCAATATCTTTCAACTGAACTGTAATATTTCTATTGGTAACAGGGTTAGGAAATACAGTAATACTTCCTTTTTCATTATCTGTAGCAATTGATGTAATAGTAGTGTCTTTTATTCTGGAAAATAAAAGATTAAATCTGTTACTGTAACTAGTAATTGTTGGAGTGAAATAGATTTGATTTGTACCACTAAACAATGCAGCTTTTGTATTGGTTAATTTGTCCAATATTGCAACATCAAACCCTTTTGTCAAGTAATCTTGCATATCAATCCGCAAAATATAGTTAGTATCAATCTTAAGTTGAGTTAGCTTTAACGGAAGCGTATCATTATTTTTAGGAATAGGTAATCCATCTATACACAATGTTCCTGCTTGTTCTATAAAGGAAACGTTTTCACCTGTATTCAGCATCTTTTTAGCGTCTTCATCTCCAATAGATTTAGAGAAATTATTGTCAAATACAGCCACCGCACCATCCATATTATCGATATTTCCATTTGCAGACTTCTTCCATAAACTCACCGAAATCCGATTAGGATTAATCATATTACCAATCCCAAAAATGGAGGTAAATGCCTGATTCGTAACCTTATTATTTTCAGTAATAATTAACTGCCTTGTTGCATTCGGAATATTGTTATTTAAAACCCAAAACGCTTGACCCGGTTGTATATATCTATTAATATGTGATGCTGTAGGATTACTATTCGTATTTGATAGGGAATTGAAAGCCGTATAATTTACGCCATTCTGTGTGATTGTTGGGTCATGATAATAATAATTCTTGGTGATTCCCGATGAGGTTAGGCTATTCCAATCTATAGGACTGGCATATGGATTGGCAATAAAACTACCATTTCCAGGAAAAGAAAGAATTTTTGAAGTTGCCGAATTATATACCCCTGCAACACCATTACTAGAATAAGTAATCGTACCTGTAACTAATTGACCTGTTGTCCTAAGCGTAGTTAACATCGGTTCATAGCCAACTAATTGTTGACTATTTCTATTGCCCCCAATCCATAACTGATAACCAAGATAAGGGTCAAGTAAAACTCGACGGGTATTATTAATAGGAATCCAGTTATAATCTACATACTCATACAAGCCAATATTTCCGTTTGCATTTTTTGCTGAATCTATTCCAGTTAAAGAATCTATATAATTTCCCGAAATAAAAGTCCCATAACTAGTAGCATTATTACCTCTTTCCTGCCAGTTATCAAAAACACTACCCACATTAAATACTCCACCTGTACCAATGTCCCGATAGCCAACATTTCCTGCAGGAATAAATCTTTCTATGGTAACATTACCCGTAATAGACGCTCCATTTGCAACAGGTCCAACTATTGCAGTGTTAGAAATAGAAGTGGATTTTAAGGTTAAATGATTGTCATTTAAATTGAGGTTTCCTGCATTCAAATTCAATGATTTTGTAATCCCAACCCCACTTGCCAATATAGCACCTCCCGAACCATTTATCGTTAAACTATTCAAAATAGAATCGTAAGTGGCAGGATTAAAACGTAGGGTAGGAGTCGATACACTATTGACTACAATTGATGATGTTGAGGATCCAATAAGATTACCCTTGCCAACAATATCGCCTTTAAGTGTTAATGTATTTCCATTAATATTTAATGTAGCACTTGAATCAATTCGAAGATTTCCTACTTGTGCATCTGCTAAAAGAGTAGGATAATTATTGTTTGAAATAACCGGGATTACAACATCTTCAGATGCATTTGGAACTACATTATTACACCAATTACTATTATGATTCCAAAGGTTGTCATTAGCACCTGTCCAAACATTTTTAAGTATATGAATCCCTAACTTATTACTACTCACTTTATTAGATAAAATACAAGAATAGCTACTTGTCAATACGCAATTAATGGAATCATTATCAAGTAAACCTGAAGCTAGATAAACGGGATTATTGCTTCCTACATTAACACCATTCTTTTGCCATTGATAGTAAGGAGTACTGCCTCCATTTACTGAAGTTGCCGTAAACGTTACCGTACTACTACTACAAACTGTTGAAGTGTTTGAAGTTATAATAATAGATGGAACCATTTTAGAAGTGGCAGTATCATATACAATATTACTCTTCATTGAAGCTTGAATAAGACAACTTGCATTACTATTGATAATGCAATAAACTGTATCAATTGTTGAGGAAGAAACTATATAAGAATAATTTGCATTCAAAGAGTCTACAAGTAAACCGTTTTTATACCATTTATAAGTTGGAGTTGTTCCCTCATTTTTTATTACTGTCGAGAAACTGATCGCACTGCCAATACAAATAGTGGTCGCATTTGGAACAATAGTAATAGAAGGCATAACACTAGGGAAAACAGTTTCTGTAATGCTATTGCTCGTTATTTTTTGAGGAATAAAGCATTTGCCATTTGTAATAAGTGTGCAAGTGATATGATCATTATCAGCCAAACTATCGGTAGTATAGGTACTATCAACTGCACCCTTTATTGCAATTCCATTTCTGTTCCATTGATAAGAATAGTTGGAACCTGCGTTTGATATAACACTATTAAATTTGACCCTGAATCCTGAACAAATAGTCATCGAATTGGTAGAAATCGAGATTGAAGGAACCGTAATTTTTGTAACAGTATCCTTCAAATAATTACTTTTTGCAGTAGGCGAAACGGTACAATAAGCATTACTAGTTAAAATACAACTAACAGAATCCCCATCATGAGTAGTATCAGATTTGTAAATACTATTATTCGCACCAATTATTGTATTTCCATTAACTATCCATTGATAAATTGGATTGCTGCCCCCATTTACAGATGTTGCAGTGTAGGTAATAGTATCTCCCAAACAGCTATTGCTATTATTGGTAAGAATTGTAATACTTGGTACAACTTTCGAAACCACAGAATCTATGATGATATTACTAGTATCAATTGATTTCGCAATACACGGAACCGTACTAGTTAGTATACAACTAATTTGATCACCAATATTTGATGGTAGATATGAAAAAATACTATCCTTACCACCTAACAAAACAGGCTTACCGTTAAGCAACCATTGATAAGTCGGATTACTGCCCCCATTAATAACAGTTGACTTAAAGTTGATAGCAGTACCCGCACAGGCATGTGTTGCATCGGAAGTAATCGTAATAGAAGGATTTATCTTGTTGATAATGGAATCTACAATTGTATTACTTGTATCAATTGCATTTGTCGCACAAGTGGCATTACTTGTAAGTACGCAATAGATAGAATCAAAATTTAAAAGACTATTTGTACTGTAAGTCAGACTGTTAGCACCTACTATTGCTAAATTGTTTTTGTACCATTGATAAGTAGGTGCAAAGCCTGTATCAGTGGCAGTAGCAGTAAACGTAATATTAGTACCCTGACAGACATTCGTAACATTCGCTACTATATTAATGCTAGGAGAAACGTATGGAATAACAGTAATTGTGGCAATATTATAAATACTGTCACAGCCTTGAACACTCCTGACGGTATCCCTTACAACAGTAGATATATTATAAGTAATCCCCTTATAGCGTACACTATTGCATCCTGAAAGAAGAGTACTTTTTGTAATAGGAGTGATAGGAGTGATAGTAATATTAGTTATTGTATAAACACTGTCACAGCCCTGAGTACTCTTTAGAGTATCCTTAACAATGGTAGAATTGAAATAATTAATACCATTATAAACAATACTGTTACAACCCGAAAGCTTAATACTATTTGTAATTGGACTAATCAGTGTAATAGTGATAGTGGCTACATTATAAATACTATCACAGCCCTGATTTGTCTTAATTGTATCCTTAACAATTGCAGAATTCGTATAAACTACCCCTTTATAAAGCACATGATTGCAGTTAGCCAATACAATATTTTTGACAATGGGCTTTGTTATATTGATTGTCGTAATGTTGTAAACACTATCACATCCCTGTGTAGTTCTGATTGTATCCCTTATAATACTTGAATCAGTATAGGTAATACCCTTATAAACTACACTGTTGCAACCCGACAGAGTACTATTATTCGTAACAGTAGTAATTGACTTAATAGTGATTGTTGCAATAGTATAAATACTATCGCATCCCGCAGTAGCCCTAGTTGTATCCCTAACAATGGTAGAATTGTTATAGGTAATGCCATTATAGGTAACAGTATTACAGCCCGTTAATTTAATTGAATTTGTCGTTGGCGTAATACTCGTAATATTAATTGTAGTGATGTTAAAGATACTGTCACATCCTTGAATGCTTCTTAGGGTATCTCTCAAAGTATCGGAACTATAATAGGTAATGCCCTTATAATAAATCTTGTTACATCCTGTTAAAATAATATTTCTAGTAATTGGAGTTAAATTAGCAATATTAATTGTTGCCACATTATAGATGCTGTCGCAGCCGAGGCTAGTCCTTACTGTGTCCTTTACGATCGTAGAATTTGTATAAATAATACCCTTATAAATTACATTGTTACAACCCGACAAACTGATAGTATTGGTAACTTGAGCAATATTCGAAATTGTAATGGTGGTTATCGAATAAACACTGTCGCAACCCTGAACACTCTTTAAAGTATCCCTAAGAATAGTAGATTTTAAATAGCCAATCCCCTTATAAACCGCACTATCGCATCCGAATATGGCTACTTTATTAGTAACTGCAGAAATTGGAGTCACTGAAATGGTAGTAACATTATAAATACTATCACAGCCTTGTACACTCTTTAAAGTGTCCTTTAAAACAGTGGAACTATAATAGTAAACTCCTAGATAAAAGATTTTATTGCATCCTGTCAATAAGAGATTGTTAGTGATAGGTACAATTGGAATGACTGAAATTTTGACAATATTGATCACACTGTCACATCCTTGAAAACTTCTTAATGTATCTCTGAAAAAGGTTGAAGAGGTATAAGATTTACCATTATATACCACCATACTACAGCCCGACAAATTTATATTATTGGTAATAACAGTAAGTGGTGTAATGAAAATAGAAGCCCTTGTATAAATACTGTCACAGCCCTGAATACTCTTTAAGGTATCCCTTACTAATTTGGTGCTATTATAAGATTTGCCATGATAAACTACGGTATTACAACTAGTAAGGATGGTGTCCTTAATTATTGGAGTAATCTTAGAAACAACGATATTAGCAATCGTATAAATACTATCACATCCTTGCCAACTCTTTAAGGTATCTATAATTATCTTAGAATTAGTATAAGTAACTCCATTATAATAAACACTATTACATCCTGACAAAGGAACAATATTAGATTTTGGTGTAATTGGTGTAATAGTAATCGTCGCAATGTTATAAATGCTGTCACAACCCTGAGTACTGCTGACTGTATCCTTGACAATGGTAGAACTAGTGTAAGTTTTCCCCTTATAGTTCACACTGCTACATCCTGACAAAGAACTATAAAGTGTTGTTGGTTTCAGATTTAAAATTGAAATGGTGACAATTTCATATATACTGTCACAACCTTGCCTACTCTTGAGCGTATCTAAAACCAAGGTGGAATTTGTATAGCTAATTCCATTATAGATTACACTACCTCCACAACCTATTTTAGTAACGTATTTAATGATAGGCGTAATTTGGGTAATGTTTATTGTGGTCACATTATAACTGCTATCGCATCCTTGTATGGTCCTGATTGTATCCCTGATTATGGTTGATTGGGTATACAAAATGCCATTAAATGACACACTGTTACAACCTGTTACTAGACTATCCTTGGTTTTAGGTGAAACAGGGGCAATGTTTATATTAGTAATGTTATAGATACTGTCACATCCATTTACACTCTTGATAGTATCACTTAATACAAAGGAACTGAGGTAGGTCACACCCAGATAATACACCTTATTACATCCTGAAATGGTTGAACTATTCGTCTTTGGAGTAATAAGGTTAATAGCGATTGATATGTTGTTAATTACACTATCACATCCCTGAACACTCCTCATTGTGTCCTTGAAATTGGTTGATTGAGTATAGGTTTTACCCTTGTAAACAATACTATTACAACTTGATAAATTAATGTTATTGGAAACTATAGAAAGTGGATTAATAATAATTGAAGCCGACTTATAGATACTGTCACAGCCTTGTACACTCTTGATAGTATCCCTTACTAAGGTACTGCTTACATAAATTTTTCCATTATAAACGATACTTGTACAACTACTTAATATGGTATCTTTTAAAACAGGAGTAATTGGTGTAATTGAAATGGTTGCAATATTATAAATGCTGTCACAACCCTGAGTACTCCTTACTGAATCCCTTAATAGGGTAGTTTTGGTATAAGTAATCCCCTTGTAAACAACACTGTTGCAACCAGATAAAGAAACACTATTTGTGACGACATTGATAGGAGTAATTGTGATTACAGTAGAATGATAAACACTATCACATCCTTGTACACTCTTTATGGTATCTTTCACCGTGGTAGAACTCAAATAAGTTACCCCAAGATAGAACACTTTATTGCATCCCGAGTAGTATGTATTTGTCGTTTTAGGAGTGATTGGAGTAATTACTATTGATACATCATTAATGACACTATCACACCCCTGTATAGTCTTTGTCGTGTCCTTAAAGTTTGTAGATTGAGTATAAGTCTTACTCTTATAAATAACACTATTGCAACTAGATAAAGTAATGTTTTGATTGGAAGGAGTAATTAAATTAACTGTAATTGTTGCAATATTATAAATACTGTCACAACCTTGCCAACTAATAACCGTGTCTTTTACAATTGTTGAATTATAATAAGTCTTACTCTTATACACAACACTATTACAACCCGACAAAGTAATTGAATTAGTTGTCGGTTTTTGATTTGTTATGTTTAGAGAAACAATATTATAAATGCTATCACACCCTTGTACACTCTTAACTGTATCCTTTACAATACTAGATTTAGTATAAGTGGTGCCATTATATACAATACTTCCACCACAAGTAGATTGAGTGATTGTATTGGTAGTAGGGGATATTGGAGTAATGTTTATTGTTGTAATATTATAAATACTATCGCACCCTTGAACGCTTTTTAAAGTATCCCTAACAATTGTTGACTTGATATATAATGTCCCATTTAAAAATACGCTGTTACATCCTGTTACGCTTGCGTTCTTTGTGTTAGGAATAATCTGCGAAATATTAATTGTTGTAGTCCTATATACACTATCACACCCTTGCACACTCTTCAAGGTGTCTTTTAAATTAGTAGAACTATAATAAGTAATACCTTGATAATATACCTTATTACATCCTGTCAATAAAATATTACTAGTCTTAGGAATTAGATTTGTCACTGTAATTGTTGCAATATTATAGATACTGTCACACCCCTGAATACTTCTTATTGTATCCCTCACTAAAGTAGATTGAGTGTAGGTTTTCCCACTATATACAACAGAATTACAGCTTGATAAATAAATATTATTAGTGGTAATGTAGATAGGCGAAATAAGAATAGATGCCACCCTATAGATACTATCACATCCTTGTACACTCCTTAAAGTATCTCTGACTAAAGTAGTATTATTGAATGTAATTCCATTGTAAACGATGCTATTACAACTTGTCAGAATAGTGTCTTTTCTTATAGGATTAATTTTAGTAATCAAAATGGTAGCTATCGTATAAATACTATCACATCCTTGTGTACTTCTAACCGTATCTTTTACAACTGTAGAATTTAGGTAAGTAATTTCGTTATAAACAAGACTATTGCAACCTGATAAATTTATGGTATTGGTACTAGCAATTAATTTGTTAACAATAATAGAATTACTAATAGCAGAGTCTTTCAAACGACAGTTCGCATTACTGATTAGGATACATTTTACTGAATCGCTATTTGCAATATTATTAGTCGTCCAACTACTATTGATTGCACCAGTTACAATAAATCCATTTTTAAGCCATTGATAATTCGGATTATTGCCCCCGTTAAATTGATTGGCAGTAAAAGTGATATAAGCACCACTACAAACAATATTGTTTGTAGCCTTGATAGTAATAATAGGTGTGACAATAGGATTTACAGTCTCTGTAACCATATTACTCAATGCCGTATCCTTTGTTTGGCAAACATTGTCTGCTGTTAATTTACAGATGATATTGTCATTGTTCGAAGGACTATATGTAAAACTTTTAGTTGTTGCACCATTTACAGCTGCACCTCCTTTAATCCATTGATAAGCAGGACTCGTACCACCATTTATTGGTGTTGCGGTTAAGGTTACAGTATTCCCCAAACATACAGTATCTGAAGTTGTAGTGATAGAGATACGAGGAGTAACAGGAGTACAGAAATTAAAACCCGTCATGCTATCACTACCTACCGCATTCATTACTTTAACATAACCACTTGTCCCATTGCTCACAATAGCCATAATAGTCGTATCGTTCAAAACAGTAAATGTCTTAACAGGGGTTCCTCCAAGTGTAACTGCATTTGTTCCTGAAAAAGAGGTTCCTTTAATGGTTATAATACTATCAGAACTTGAAGTCTTAGGATAAAAGGAAGTTATAAGTGGTGGGTAAATCACATTAAAATAAACCTTATTACTTACTGCTTTATTAGTAATTGTACAGTTAGCAGTACTATTAATAACACACCAAATACTATCTCCATTTTGAATTGCTCCATCAACATAAATAGAACTATTCAGACCAACCTGAATATTGTTTTTATACCATTGATAGCTTGGATTGATTCCCCCATTTGTTATTGTAGATGTTAATGTTACACTCTTTCCAGGATTTATTATAGTAGAAGTAGTTGAAACTATAATTATAGGTGTAATCTTTGGATTAACAGTTAATTGTAGTATAGCGATACTATCACATCCAACTGCATTTGTTAAGTAAGATTTATAGATTCCTTGATTTGTATAGTTTGAACCATTGAAAGTATAGGCATCTCCTTCACATATACTTGCATTTGTAACCGACGAACTGCTATCCTTTAGTGAAAGAACCAAAATCGCAGCACTATCGCAACCAATACTATTAGAAAGATGAGAATAATAAGTACCGCTATTTGAATAAACAATACCATTAAACAAATAAGAAGTTCCCTTACAGATACTTACTTTAGTGATTGACGAACTACTGTCCTTTACAGTCAAAATTAATTTAGCCGCACTATCACAACCAATACTATTAGCAAGATGCGCAATATAAGTTCCTGAAGTTGAATAAATACTACCATTAAAAAGTAATGAGCTTCCTTGACAAATAGTATCATAGGTTATGGAATTGCTACTCGGTTTTACTGCTAACATCAAAGTAGCAATACTGTCGCAACCTTCAATATTTAATAAGTGTGATTTGTAAACACCCGCAGTTGTATAGATATTTCCGTTAAACAAATAACTTACTCCCTGACATATTGTATCCTTTGTTAATGAAGAAGTAGTGTCTTTTTTAGTCAAGATTAAGGTTGCCACACTATCACAACCTGCAGCATTCGTCAAATGAATAAGGTAGCTACCTGCCTTTGTGTAGGTAGAACCATTAAAAGTATA
>CANCPA010000028.1 GCA_947379895.1 Chitinophagaceae bacterium
AGGATTCTTGATTGAAAGAGCAAATATGGAACACTTGCACGAATTCAGACAAAAAGTGTTTGGAGAAACAAAGGATGGGAAAGAATGGGCAGAAGAACAATCGAAGTTACTATTGGAAAGCAAAACAGACGAAGTAATTAAAAATTTAAAACGGTTGGAAGGGGTGAAAAAAGCAGGACAGAGGTGGAGTCAAAAAGGAGCACAAGACATGATAAACCTCAAAACAATCTACTTAAATGAAATGTGGAATACTGTGACAAACTTTACTAAGTCAGATTGCAGAATCGCCGCTTGAATGCGAAAAACTTTTATGCACCCTTGCAAAAATTGCAAGGCTAAAAAAACATTATTAATACCATAGCAAATATTGCAAGGCTTAAAAAGACATTATTAATGCCATTGCAGAAAAATCAAGGCTTTTAAGGACATGATTCAAAGCATCGCAAAAATGCGAATCTTATCAGAACGATCTTTATATTATCGAAAGAATTGGGAGGATTATTAGAACATTGTTTATTAAATCGCACAGGATATTTTTTTTAATATTTGAATTCTTTTATATAATAATGTTTTAATAAAGGTTATTGTATTTATCTATCAAATCATATTCACCTCGTTACCCTTTTTATTTTAATAATCTCAGCACAATTTCTCTATTCAATTCAATCCCTTAACTTAGCAAAAATTTATAAGAAATGGCAAATATTTTAGTAATTGATGATGAGCGAGCAATAAGAAATGTTTTGAAGGAAATACTTTCAAATGAAGGTTATAAAGTGGATGAAGCTGTAGACGGGGAGGAGGGTTATGCCAAATTTTTGAACAATAACTATAACTTAGTATTGTGTGATATAAAAATGCCTAAAATGGATGGCATTGAGTTTTTACAAAAAGCTAATGCAACCAATCCTGATGTTCCAATCATTGTAATTAGTGGACATGGAAATATAGAAACTGCTGTTGATGCAGTTAAAAAAGGTGCTTTCGATTATATTTCTAAGCCACCCGATTTAAATCGTTTGCTCATAACGATTAGAAATGCAATGGACAAAAATAATTTGGTGAAAGAAACCAAAGTATTAAAGCGAAAAGTGACGAAGGTTCAGGAGATTATTGGAGAGAGTGCTGCAATAAAAAAGATATTAGATACAATTGAAAAGGTAGCTGTTACTGATGCAAGGGTATTGGTAACTGGTGAAAATGGTAGTGGAAAGGAATTAGTTGCAAGATGGTTACATGAAAAGAGCAATAGAAATAACAATCAAATAGTTGAAGTTAATTGTGCTGCTATTCCTGGTGAATTAATTGAAAGTGAACTGTTTGGACATGAAAAAGGATCTTTTACTTCCGCAATCAAACAACGTATTGGAAAGTTTGAACAAGCTAATGGAGGGACTCTCTTTTTGGATGAGATTGGGGACATGAGTTTATCGGCACAGGCTAAAGTTTTACGTGCATTGCAAGAAGGAAAAATAACTAGAGTAGGAGGAGATAAGGAGATTAGTGTAGATGTTAGGGTCGTGGCAGCCACTAATAAAAATCTTTTGAAAGAAGTGGAAGCTAAGAATTTTAGACTTGATTTATATCATAGGCTAGGTGTAATCTTAATTCATGTTCCTTCTTTAAACGAAAGGAGAGATGATATTCCATTATTAGTCGACAAATTCTTAAAGGACATTGCAGTTGAATATGGTCAACAACCTAAAACTATAGATGCAGAAGCTTTAGCAAAATTACAGAATCATAATTGGACAGGCAATATTCGTGAACTTAGAAATGTGGTGGAAAGATTAATCATTTTATCAGGGAAAACTATTACTGTAAATGATATAGATAGTTATGTATTATTAAATTAACACAAAAAAAATCGTTCACACAAATCGTAAGAGTAAATCCTTTTTTAGCGGAATCCCAATTTCACCTTCCATTTATCCCAAAGTTGAAGAACATCAGGGGATAGGCGGAAGGTGAAGATTCCTGCTATCATGATACTTGAAAACAATAGTGATTTAATGACAATTGAAACCCATCTAACAAAAAATCCACCCATCCAATAAGATAATCCGAATGCCGCTGCTGTAATCAAAATACTAATCAGTGTTTTGATATCGAATGGCTGCATTTTAAATTTTCTTCTGATAAATTCAAAGCGTATGTAATTATAAATAACAAATGAGATTAATTGAGCATATGCAGAACCAATGATTCCAAATTGCTTGATAAGAAAATAATTAGTTGGTATAATAAGTAAAATCATAATCAAACCACTGTAAAAATCGAATCTCCAATAAGGTGATGTGAGAATTACAATATTGTTTACACCTGTTCCTGCATCTATAATTCTAACTAATCCCAATATTATCATCGCATCAATACCGGCTAGATAACTTGACTTTAAATTTAAGGCATGAATTGTAGCAGAAGCATTTAGTACCACGTTGCCATAAATAAACAAACTCGCCAACAACATATTAATACAACTACGGCTATACACCCGATTTACTTCTTCATGATTCTTGTCTTTCCACGCCTGAGATATTACCCCCACCGTAATTCCTTGTAGACTACGTTGAGGAACCTGAACCAAATTAGCCATGTATTGTGCCAATGTGAAAATACCTGCCGCACTAATATTAACAAGTCCACTAATAAAAATACCGTCAACAGTTTGTCCAAGTGCTGCTATTATCGAACCACTAAATAGTAAACCTTGCATCCAAATCATTTTTTTCCAAAATTTTTTGGTTACACGACTTATTTTAAATGTAAGGTTAAATTTTTTTAATTGGATAACGTATATAAGGAGAATAATTAAAATAAGTAAATATAAAAATGAAAATAGGTAAATAAACCAAGAGAAACTAATGATTTTAGTGTAATAAAGTCCAATTAATATTGTCGTAAAAACTCGTAAGAGTACTTCCTTTAAAAAATTAGAAAATACTGTTTTCCTCAAAATAAAAGAATATGCTTCAATGATTGTATAAAAAAGCATTCCAAACCCAAATGGAAAAACCCAAAAATAATAGTCCAAAAATAACTGAGAGCCTCTACTAAACTTACGAATCATAAAAGGTTCGTTGAAAATTCCAATGCTTAGAATTGCAACAAAACCAATAAAGGAAGCACAAAGAATCCATGTCAACAGATCATTTTGATGATCCTCTAAGTTCTCATTAAAGTAAGGATAAAATTTGTACAATACACTAAGTGTTCCCAATCCAGCAAAGGCGCTGATGTTTTGAGCAAAGTCGAAAAAAAGCCTTGTCAATCCAAATTGAGCTTCAGAAAACGCACCATTTCTAGTGTAGAAATAAATGTTCACTGCGCCGATTAGAAATCCAACATATAGTAATAACCCTGAAGTGATTGCCTGTTTTCTGATCGTTGACATAATGAAATAAGTATGACTGCACTATCTCCTAAAATCAGGATCTTAACTCAATATAAGTTTTGAATTGCAGGCTGTAAAAATAGTAGTTGAGTGCCAAGTTTGCGTAATTATTTAGGCTTTAATGCTACTATTCTAAAGCTTTTATAGATTAAATTAAATTTGAATTATAAAAATTTCTCCTAAATAAGAATTACGTCCTATATTTCCGCAGTTTAAATGCGTAATTTTTGTTTAGTTATAGATAATTAGGTGATAATATGAAAAAGTTGTTCCGAAAAAAGTCAATTGATAAAATAATTGCAGATGATTTAGCAGGTATCAGTGATGGTCATTCTTCCGGAAGTTTGCATAAAGTTTTGGGAGTTAAGGACTTGACATTTATGGGAATTGCTGCCGTTATAGGAGCAGGTATTTTTTCTACAATCGGAACTGCTGCCTTTAACGGAGGACCAGGAATTTCCATTCTGTTTATTATTACAGCAGTTACTTGTGGATTCAGTGCACTTTGCTATGCAGAATTTGCTAGTAGAATTCCTATTGCAGGTAGTGCATATACATATGCCTATGTTAGTTTTGGAGAAATTATCGCATGGATTATTGGATGGGCATTAATTTTAGAATATGCAATTGGAAATATTGTAGTTGCCATAAGTTGGAGTGGTTACTTTAATAATTTATTACAAGGTATTGGTATTCATTTGCCTGATTGGCTAGTAAATGACCCATTTTCAGTAAGTGCATTGGTTGATGAGGCTAAGGTTGCAACTGCAAATCATCTACCATTATCCGAAATGATGCAATGGGCAGTTGTTGCTTGGAACGGCGCCCCGCAATTTGCAGGCTACCATTTTTTTATTAATCTCCCTGCTCTAGGAATTGTTGTGCTTATTACAATTTTGGCTTACATAGGAATTAAAGAAAGTAAAAAAACGACTAATTACATGGTGATTTTTAAGATTATTGTGATTATTCTTGTCATTGTTATTGGAGGCTTTTTTGTAAAAACTAATAATTGGCATCCATTTATGCCAAACGGTTTTAAAGGTGTACTTGCAGGAGTTTCAGCAGTATTTTATGCTTATATTGGTTTTGATGCTATTTCTACAACTGCAGAAGAATGTAAAAATCCGCAAAGAGATTTGCCTAGAGGTATGATTTATTCGCTTATTATATGTACCGTATTATATATTTTGATTGCATTAGTATTGACAGGAATGGTAAATTATTCGGAACTTAAAGTGAATGATCCACTTGCTTATGTCTTTGAAAAGATTCACCTGACTTGGATTGGATATATTATTTCCGTAAGTGCTGTTATTGCTACCACAAGTGTATTACTCGTATTTCAACTTGGTCAACCTAGAATTTGGATGAGTATGAGCCGAGATGGCTTATTACCTAAAAAGTTTTCAGAAGTACATCCTCGATATAAGACGCCTGCTTTTGCTACCATAATTACTGGTTTTTTGGTAGGAGTTCCTTCCTTATTTCTTCCTAGTTCTCTAATGACAGATTTGACTAGCATTGGAACTTTATTTGCCTTTGTATTAGTTTGTTTTGGCGTCTTGACCCTTCCAAAAATCAAGCACATGAAAAAAAGTGCCTTTAGATTACCCTATATAAATGGTAAATGGTTAATGCCATTAATTACTATATTTTTTATTGCATTTACATATCATCGCATAAACCAAGCTTTTTATCATTTAGGAGAAGAAGGATTTCAAGAAATACTATTTCTAGTTTTTATCATCTCTATGATATCGGTTTCTGCATTGTCATTTATTCGAAATTATTCAATAATTCCTGTAATAGGAGCCTTAAGTTGTCTTTACTTACTTACAGAGATTCCTGCAATCAGTTGGTTATGGTTTTTTGTTTGGATGGGAGTAGGATTATTAATTTATAGTTTCTATGGTAAAAAGAATAGTCGTTTGCATTTACATAATTAATTTTTCTACTTTTAAATTTCTAATAAAATGAATGCTATTTAAATCGTAAAATTTACAACGTATAATTTAATACCGTTTCATTATTTTTTTAATATGTCTGTCTTTAAATTGCTTGCTATACTATTTATCTTGTTAATTCTTTTTTCAAAGGAGATGAAGGTTGATGCACAAGCAGATACTGCATTTTGGTTTGCTGCACCTGCGATAACTCCCGGTCATGCTCACTTGCCAATTTTGATCCGATTTTCTACTTATAATCAAACTGCTATTATAACAATATCTGAACCTGCAAATCCGTCCTTTATTCCTTATACTTTTACACTTGCTGCAAATAGTGCAACTGCTATAGATTTGACAAGCCAAGTAAGTTTAATAGAGAATAAGCCTGCCAATACAATTTTGAATTATGGAATTAAAATAGTTTCGACAGCTACAATTTCTGCATATTATGAAGAAGAAGGTCAGGTTCCTGCGGGTACATTTAATAATCCTGAAATCTTTCCTTTGAAGGGTAGGTATGCGCTAGGAAAATCTTTTATTGTACCATCTCAAAATATTTTCAATAACAAGGACAAGTTAAATCCCATTCCACAGAATGGGTTTATTATAGTTGCAACACAAGATAATACAACAGTTACGATCACACTCAGTGATAGTGATGCAATAGGGCATTTGGCTGGTATACCATTTAATTTAGTGCTAAATAAAGGACAAACCTATGCCGTCACATCAATGGGAATATTGGCATCTGAACACTTAGGAGGTACTTCTGTGAAATCTGATAAGCCAATTTGTATAACTATTTTCGATGATTCGGTACTTCTTGGGGGGCATTACGATGTTGCAGGTGATCAAATAGTAGCCGAAGAATTTGCAGGCAATGAATTTATCATTGTTCGTGGAGATTTAGATAATACCCCAAATAAAAAGTCAGATTACTATTTTATCTGGGGTATTAAAGATGCAACAATTGTTAATGTTAATGGAGTTGCAATGACAACGATTAATCGTGGGCAATGCTACAGTGGGATTTTAAGTACTGAAAGTGTGTATATTACAACTAGTAATCCCGCATATGTTTTGCAATTTACTGGTACAGGTCAAGAAGTTACGGAAACTTCAATACCGGGAATAAAATGCACAGGTTCACAAATTGTTTCCTTTGTTCGTTCTACAAACGAATATTTTCAGTTGGACATATTATGCAAATCATCCGGAATAAATAACTTCAAAGTAAATGGACGTTCAGGAGTCATTACCGGTGCAATGTTTTCGGTAGTTCCAAATACACTAGGTGTTTGGGAATATGCAAGAATTAATAGTGACAATCATCCTGAGATTGATAACATTTTTTTGTCAGGAGTTGCAGCATCAGTTACAAATACTTCCGGGCTTTTTCATTTAGGTTTTTTGAATGGTCAAAATGGGACAGGTTCTAGATTAGGATATTTCTCAAGTTATGGTATTGGAAATTTTGCTCCAGCACCCTCTACAAATGTTTGTATAAACAATGATATACACTTACAAGCCAATTTAATTGCAGGCACAACTTATAGTTGGATTGGTCCAAATGGATTTAGTAGTAATATTTATAATCCAATTATTGTAAATGCACAGACTTCAAATTCTGGCTTATATTTAGTAACTGCTACAGTTCCGGGTTGTGGTGTTTTTACAGATACGTTATCTCTAATTATTTATCCTACTGTAAAGGCTAGCTTCGAGCATACAAAAGATACGATTTGTTCAGGAGTGAAAAAGCTTATTTCGGTATCCTTTATAGGAAAAGCCCCTTGGACATTTGCCTATAGCGACGGCAACAAATCAGATACTATTTCAAATATCAAAACTTCTCCTTATACATTTTCTGTTGCCCCTACAAAATCTACAATTTATACCATTAATTACTTAAAAGATGCGACTTTTTGTAGTTCCGGATCCGTAAATATTAATTCATCCATGAGGGATACAATTGTTGTAAATCCACGGCCAAATGTTGTTTTTGAAAATAACGATTCTTTGTGTATTGGAAAGACAAAAATTCTTTCTCTTAAGTTATCCGGAAAGTCTCCCTGGAATATAGTTTATTATTATGGGAATGATACTACAAAAAGTATAATTGTTTCTAATCCTTTTTCAATAAATGTTTCACCAAAAAGCAATACTATTTATTCAATAATAGATCTTTTAGATGGAAATTTTTGTAGCGCTTTGCTTCCTATAAAATTCCAATTAAATGTTTATAATAAGCCAATCACGTCATTTTTATGTCCCTCTGAAGTTTGCTTGAGAGATACGGTTTTTTTTAAGGATAAAAGTACAGACAGCAACTTTAAAATTATTAAATGGAACTGGAACTTTAGTAATAATACGTCGGATAGCTTACAAAATACATATTTAGTATTTACTTCTCCTAAATCCTATACAATTGCACTTTCAACCATTAATAATGCGGGTTGTCCAAGTGATACCCTTACTAAGAAAATTATTGTAAATCCACTTCCAAAGGTTGACTTTAGTTTTGATTCAAACCCATTGTGTGAAACCCGCACAATACCTTTCAAGGATAATAGTTCAATATCTTCAGGTAATATTATTCGATGGAATTGGAATATGGGAAACAATCGTATTATTGATACTACGAATAATGATAGTCTAAAAAATATTTACAGCTCATTTGGAAATTATAAAGTAAAACTCGTTGTAGCCTCAGAGAAAGGTTGCTTGAGTGATACTTTAACTAAAATAATTAAAATAAATCCACTACCAAAAGTAGGATTTATAGTTCCGGAAATCTGTTTGCAAGATGCAGTTGCTACCTTCAAAGACACTTCTTCTATTGCAGATAATACAGAAAATCAATTTAAATATAATTGGAGTTTCGATGCATCTACTGCAACTCCAGTAGTTCCTATCAATAATTTCCCAATTCCTTTAACTTCCATTCAAAAAAATCCTGTTATCACATATCATCAGTTTGGCCAATATTTTGTTTCAGAAACTGTCAGCTCAAATATGGGATGCAAAGCTTTTAAAACAATGTCATTTGTGGTAAATGGTTCGAACCCTAAAGCAGGGTTCTCAATATTTCAACCAAGTCATCTGTGTAGTAACGATTCAGTAAGATTAACAAATACATCTTCAGTGGATTTTGGTAATTTAACAAAACTTGAAATTTATTGGGATTATGCAAATAATCAAAATGTAAAAGATGTGATCATAAACCCAATTCCTAATAATACGTATACACATTTATATCCTAATTATCAAAATGCTACAGGGGCATCTAAAAATATGTTTATACATATTAAAGTTTTTTCGGGAGGTGTTTGCGGAAATGAAATAACAAATTCAATTGATTTATTACCAAGTCCTAAAACAACTTTTCAACCTGTACTTCCTATTTGTAATAATGCTAAATTGATAGATTTAAACTCATATACAAATGAGTTGAGTGGAATTTCGAAGAAAATAACTTATTTAGGACAAGGTGTTGATTCAATTGGTAATTTTTATCCGCAAAATGCATTGATTGGAAACAATCAGATAGTTTACAAAGCGACTGCCTTTAATGGCTGTAAGGATACGGCCTCAAGAAACATATTAGTTTTAAGTAGTCCGAGTGTAATACAAGGGTATAATCAATATGTTCAAGCAGGAAATTCAACTGAATTGTCGCCATTAACTATTTCAAATTCAGTAAATTATAATTGGACACCTATTACCTATCTGAGTCATAATCATGATAGTACTGCTCTTATTCAAATACCAATAAGCGCTCCACAAGATTCAATAGTATACATACTTACGGTAACTAACAAAGAGAACGAATGTCAATCATCGGATAGTTTAATTTTATATATTTTACATCAACCTATTGCCCCTAATGCATTTTCTCCCAATGGTGATGGTATTAATGATACATGGATACTAAAAAACATAGAAGAATATCCTAATCCAATTGTACAAATCTTTGATAGAAATGGACAGAATGTATACCTAAAAGAAGGACGATACAAACCCTGGGATGGCATCTTTAATGGAAGGCCGTTACCTATAGGTACTTATTATTATATAGTTAATCCTCGAAATGGTCAGCCATTGTTTAGTGGTTCTGTGACAATAATTAGATAGATAAATTAAAACACATTATAAATTTAGGAAACTCAGCATATTCTAATAAACATAATTTATAGTAATTTTTATTTATTTAATTTTTAGATAAATTAATATTTGAATATTATTTATTTGTATTTTGCATTCTAATTATTTTACATATTTATTCAAAAGTGAGAATGATTTTTATTAGCTCTAGTGTAAGAAGAATTGAATATACTTTAATTATACAAACCCAATTATGAAAGACAATCAAGCAATGACAATTCCCCATAATATTTTAGCATACTATCAAAAATTGGAAGAGGAACATAATAGGAATATTCAAATATATCAATCTTTATTTGATCAAAATCCAGAAGCAGTTTTTTCTCTTAATTTAGAAGGAAATTTTACTAGTGCTAATAGGATAATGGCAAAAAAAGCTGAATATCCAATTGAAGAAATATTAAAATTAAATATTGAACATTTTGTCATTGAAGAAGATCTTGAACGTACATATACTTTTTTTGAAGAAGCCAAAAATGGGGGAGTACCCGAATTCGAAATTAAAGTTCGTTGTGCAAGTGGCCACGTTTTAGATGTTTTTATAAAAGTATTGCCAATTTATGTTGATGGCAAAATTGTGGGTGTCTATTGTATTGCAACAGATATTACTCAAAAATTAATTAAAGAACAAGAAGTAAAAGAGTTACTTGAAAGTCTTGCTAAAGCTTATGTAGAAAAAGATAATATACTAGAAAGTATTACTGAAGGCTTTTTTGCAATAGATAGTGCTTGGAATTTTGTTTATTGTAATAGAGTACTAGAACGGATTTGGGGGATCGAGAAAAAGCAAATTATAGGAAGGAACTTTTGGGATTTAATAGATTTAGCAAATGCACCGTTGATTTTAATGGAATTTAAGAAGGCATTTGAAAAGAAAGTTAGGGTAAACTTTGAAATGTATTATCCAATTTTAAACGTGTGGCTTGATATTACTGCTTATCCTAATGACAAAGGCTTATCAAGTATTGTAAAAGTTATAAATGAAGAAAAAAGAGTTGAAAGGCTCTTTTTGTTAGAAAAGGAAGCTTTAGAGAAAAATACCAAATTGAATTCTACAGCTGAAAGTATTGTTGAGATCTTGATTGATGGATTGCAAAAAATTCATCCAGATATGATTTGTAGCCTTCTTCATGTTCGAAATAATGCACTTTATAACTGGTATGCTCCTAGATTGCCAAAAGAATACTGTGCTATTATTGAAGGCTTTCCTATTGGAATAAATCAAGGCTCCTGTGGAACTGCTGCTTTTTTAAAAGAAGTTATAATCGTTGATGATATAAGTCAAAGTTCAATTTGGGAAAAATACAAACAAATTGCTGCGAGTTATGGATTTAAAGCATGCTGGTCTTTACCATTACTAACAAAAGATCAGGAAGTATTTGCAACCTTTGGTATTTATTATAAAAACGTAAAGAAGCCTTCATTGGCAGAGTTGAATAGTGTTGAAAAAGTAAGAAACTTGCTTACTAATATTATTCTTAATAAACAGGCTGAAGAACAAATTAGAATAAGTAAGGAGCGTTATGATATTGTAGCAATGGCAACAAATGATGCTATTTGGGATTGTGATTTGAAAACTCGAGAAGTTATTTGGAATAATGGGATTACTTCTATTTTTGGGTTTACAAAAGATTCAGTCGAAAATACAATCGAATGGGGATGGCAAAAAGTTCATCCCGAAGATAAAGAAAGAGTTTTAGGAAAGCTTATTGAACACATAGAAGGAGTGGGAAATACTTTCAGTGATGAATTTAGGTGCGTTTGTGCTGACGGAACATATAAGTATGTACAAAATAAAGTCTTTATATTAAGTGATAAATCAATAAATAAAGCAATTCGATTGATTGGCGCTTTACAAGATGTTACGGAGCAAAAGAATACTGAACTTCAATTAAGAGAACTAAATAAAACATTAAATGAAAGGGCTGAACAATTAGCGACCTCTAATACAGAATTGGAACGGTTTGCTTATGTTGCTTCACATGATTTACAGGAACCATTAAGAACGATAACAAGCTTTTTACAATTATTCAAAAGAAAATATGCAGGTGTTATTGATGCTACAGCTGACAATTACATCACATTCGCTGTTGATGGTGCAGAAAGAATGAAGCAACTTATTATGGATATGCTTGAATATTCAAGAGTAAATACTCAACTAAAGTTGAATGAAGAAGTAGATATGCAACAAGTTGTAAATGATGTAATTTTTAACTATTCAAGTAAAATCCGACTTACAGATGCTAAAATTGAAATAGCAAACGTCTTGCCCAAAATTTATGCGGTGAGAACACAAATGTTACAATTATTTCAAAATATTATTGGAAATGCAATTAAATACCAAAAGCCAGGTGAAGCACCTAAAATAATTATAAATTTTAAAGAACATCTACATGAATGGGAGTTCATCGTAAAGGACGAAGGAATTGGTATTGAAGAAAAGTTTTACGATAAAATATTTATAATTTTTCAAAGACTTCATACTAAATCGCAATTTTCAGGAACAGGAATAGGATTAGCAATATGTAAGAAAATAATTGAAAAACATCATGGTAAAATATGGGTTTTATCGGAATTAGGAAAAGGAAGTACTTTTTATTTTACAATACCAAAGAAACCTGAATCTGATATATAAATATGTTATATTTTTATTGCATCAAATTGTAATTTTATTTATGGTTATGGAACTTGAGTTTCAACTTAATCAGTCAACATAAATTTAGTGAATACCATGAAAAATTTAAAGTCAAGGAATGCTATAAATATATTACTTGTAGAGGACAATGAAGGCGACATTATTTTAACACTTGAAGCTTTATCAGAAGTTGGGCTAGATAAATATGTGTCAGTAGTAAAAGATGGAGAACAAGCAATGATTTACTTAAAAAAAAGCATCGCAGACTCTACTAATAATTTCCCAAACATGATATTACTAGATATTAATCTTCCAAAAGTGGATGGAAAGCAAGTGCTATCTTATATTAAATCAACTGATGAGCTAAAGCACATACCTGTAATAATGCTTACAACGTCAAATGCTCAAAATGATATCAATGAATCATACTCAAATTACGCTAATTGTTATATAACTAAACCTGTTGATTTAGAAACTTTTTTTGGTCTTATTCAATGTATTCAAACTCATTGGATCGACGTTGTAAAACTTCCTACAAACTAAAAAATTTAATAGCAAGTATATAAATAAAAAAATATGAACGAAACATCCCCATTAGATATTCTTGTTATTGAAGATAATGAAATTCATTTATATCTATTAGATCAGTATTTAACATTTTCATCACTAAATATTGGCACTGTTCATCGAGCTTCTTCTATAAGTAATGCTATGGAACTGCTTGAAATACATAAACCCAATATTATATTTCTAGATTTATTTTTACCAGATAGTGATGGACTTGAGTCGTATAGCATTATTCAATCAAAAATAAAGACTGCAGCAATTATAGTAATTTCAAGTCTTTCCGATATTAACATTACACTTGAAGCACTTGCTTTAGGTGCTGAAGATTATTTGGTTAAAGGAGAATTTGATGAAAGGATATTAGAGAAGTCTGTTAGATACAGTCTCGAAAGAAAGAAGTCTGAACTTCAGCTTCAAGCCTCTGAGGCAAAGTATAAACAAATTTTCTATAACAATCCTTCTCCAATGTATATTTATGATATTGAAACTTTAAAAATTTTAGAATGTAATGATGCTGCTGTAAAAAAATATCAATATACAAGAGATGAATTTGCTTCATTAACTATAAAAGATCTACTTCCAATTGAGAGAAAAAATGCACTTTTATTTAATGATGTAGATGAAAACCATGATTGGGTATCTACGCCTTTATCTCAAACAAAAAAGAATGGAGATGTCCTACTTGTAGAGATGTCTTTTAATGATATAGAAATGAATGGTAAAAATGTGCGTCAGGTACAAATTAATGATATTACAGAAAAGATAAAGTTGCAGGAAGCATTAGATACTCAACAGGAAGAAAAACAACGTTCCATCACAGCAGCTACTATAAATGCACAAGAAACAGAAAGAGCAGAGCTTGGAAGAGAGTTACATGACAATATCAATCAAATTTTAGTTACAGCACTTTTATTTTTAGATAATGTTATTGTTTCCCAAAAGATGGATTTTGAAAAACTCAAGTATATTAAAGAAATAATAGCAGAATCAATAAAAGAAATTAGAAAATTAACGAAGGGGCTTGTTCCTCCTTCTTTAGATAATATTGGACTGATACCTGCATTAGATGGCATATTAAGCAACATAAAGTCTTTGGAAAATATTAATATTAGTACTTCATTCGACGAATATTCTGAAGATATGATTTCAGAAGAATTAAAGTTGATGATTTATCGTATTGCACAAGAACAACTAAACAATATAGTAAAACATTCTGAAGCTTCGCTAGTTAATATTGCTTTATATAGAAAAGAAGGTAACCTTGAATTGCAAATTAAAGATAATGGCAAAGGCTATGATTTAACTTCCGAAAGAAATGGAGTTGGCTTACAAAATATTAAAACAAGGGCAGCTTTGCATCATGGAGAGGTGTCTATATCGTCAAGTCCAAATAATGGATTTGAATTAATTGTGGACTTTCCATTATCTGTATCCAATAATTAATTTTTTTATTGTTGGATACGATATATTGACAAATATGACGACTATTTTGTAGTCTTTTTCCTATCATATTGACAACATTCATCTAACTTTTGATAGGCTACTGTTGATGCAGTGGCATCCTGTGTATCATAACCTTCAGCTGCAATGCTGTTCTGTATTTTTTTGGAGTTTGTCTTTTTTGAATCATAAGTTACAGACAGTATCTTCGTATCTACATTCCATTTTGCATCTTCAGCTCCCGCAGCTTTTGCAGCTTTTTGTATATGGCTTCTACATTGAGAACAATTCCCATATACTTTTATTGATTCTGTTTTATTTTGGGCATTTAAAGTGTTTCCAACCAATAATAATGAAAGTGCTAAAACTATATTTTTCATAACTAAAATTTATATCTTGTATTATCAATTCTAAAACGCTATTATTAATTATAAACTTTCTAAAGATGAAACAACTCCTACTGTTCTTAATAAGATTTGTAGTTCTAATCTAATAGATAAATGATTTATGTAAAATAAATCATATTCCAATTTTTCGAGTGTTTCTTCAGGTGTCGCTGTTGGATTATTTACTTGAGCCCACCCTGTAATTCCAGGCTTAATAATATGCCTAAGTTTATAGAAGTTATTTTGATCTGCAAATTTGTCAACAATATCAGCTCTCTCGGGCCTTGGACCAATCAAACTCATATCACCTTTTAATACATTCCAAAGTTGAGGAAGTTCATCAATTTTAGTTTTCCTGAAAAACTTTCCTAACTTAGTTATTCTTTTATCTCCCTTTACAGTATGTTCTTGGTAGCCATCAGGATTAAATACCATCGTTCTAATCTTAAAAAGAGTAAAAATCTTTCCATTTAAACCTACTCTCTCCTGAGTGAAAATAGCAGGTCCTTTTGAAGATAGCTTTGTAATTATTGACGCAACAAAAATTATCGGTAATAATAATGGTAATAATAAAAAAGCTAAAACCCAATCCATTAATCTTTTTATGAATAATATTTTGGTTGAAGGTAAATCGACCATTGAATATACATCCATTTCGCTGACCTCAGCATGTACCATTGGGCAGCAAAATGTGGTTTTCTCGTAAAATTCAACAATGTTTATTATTTTCTTAGTAGGTATATCATAAAACTGAGATAAGCTCAAAAATTGATTTAATATTTTCTCACCAACCCATTTATCTATTACTACATAATCATAATAGTTTTTCTTTAAATATTTTATCAATTTGATATCAACGGGACCGCTCCAGAAATTGTATGAATAACTTTTATTAAATAATGGTTTTCTAATTAATTGTTTAGCTAAGTTATCAGGGTTAACTATCAAGCAGTTCTTCTTGTTAGAATCAGTTATTCGAGCCTTCTTCTTGCCATACCAACTTCCTTCGTAAATAATGGTACGAAGATTATTTAAGTTGTTATTAGTCTTTTTTAACGTTTCCAGAGCAAAAATTTTTAGTGGTCAAAAGTATGTATATTAAGCCATATTCAAACTGAAAAGGTGTTATAAGTCATTATATCTGACAAATATCTTTTCAACTTTACTGTAATTCTAATTCTATCCCATAATTTTTTACTTTATGTTAGTAGATAAATGATAGTTGTTTAATGCTGCCTGACAAAATCAAAATAATTAAATATTGTATTACTCTTAAACAAAATATCTTACCTTTTATAATTGACTTAAAACAAGTTCATATGTTTCTTTTTCTGAAAGAGTAATAGGTGAAAACTTTTCGCCTATTACTCTTTCAAATAATTCAATGTATCTATTGCTAATTGTATCAATCCATTCGTTACTCATTTCTGGAATTTCTTGTCCCTCTTTTCCCATAAAGTCATTCGCAATCAACCACTCTCTCACAAATTCCTTGCTCAACTGTTTTTGCCTTTCTCCCTTAAATTGTCTTTCTTCAAATCCCTCGGAATAAAAATAACGAGAACTATCAGGTGTGTGAATTTCGTCCATTAAATAAATAGTATCTCCAATTTTACCAAATTCATACTTTGTATCTGCTAAAATGAGTCCTCTCTCTGCAGCTAATTGTTTTCCTTTTTCAAATAATGATAATGAATAGTTAGCCAAAATATCCCATTCTGATTTTGTGGCTAAACCTTGTTTTATTATTTCGTCCTTACTAATATCTTCATCATGCCCTTTCGCTGCTTTAGTAGTAGGTGTAATTATTGGTGAAGGGAAAAAATCATTTTCCTTCAGTCCTATAGGCATTTCAACTCCACACAATGTGTATTTTCCCCTTGAGTATGTTCTCCATGAATGGCCTGTCAAGTTCCCCCTTACAACCATTTCTATTTTAAAAGGATTACATTTTTTACCAATTGAAACATTGGGTGCAGGAGTATTTATCAACCAATTGGGACAAATATTCTTAGTCTGATTAAGCATAAAAGCTGCAATCTGATTTAGAACCTGACCTTTAAAAGGAATTGTTTTAGGAAGAATAACATCAAAAGCAGAAATTCTGTCACTAGCAATCATCACCAAAACATCATTGTTAATAGTGTACACATCTCTAACTTTTCCGCTGTAAAAAGAAGTTTGATGAGGGAACGATTGTATTGCCATCCCACAAAAGTAATGTTACATAATTAGTTAAAAAAACTATAACGATTTTTTTTTCTAAATTCACTCAGATAAAGGAATATTTTAACAGTAATAAACGTAAAAAAAAATGCCAAATTCTACTTTTATAAGCATTTAATGAATTTAAAGGATGCTAATTCAATAATTCAACTAATGCTTCAAGCTATTTATATATTCAAAAAGCAATCACATATAAATTCAAATGTCAAATTCAATTTTTGTAAATTTATCAATCACTCTTTTTCTCCTCCTCTTCAATAAATGACTCAAAATGACTGTATTTTATAAATTGATTAAAGTTTTCAGTAATACCGGGGGTAACATTGTAAAGGGATAGTTGACTCTTATCTATTTGACCATTTATCAATCTTGTGATGTAATCTTTGAATGAAAGATTTTCAAGCTCAAGCAAATAAGCAATTTCTAGATATTCTTTATAATTAAACAATTGAAAATTTGTGTACGATTGTTCATTATGTATTGGAGATGTCTCAAATTTTTTGTAATCATTAGTACCATGATGATCAATTAGAAAAGGAACTATTTCATTATTATCAATGTAAAATCCTACAGTAAATGAGTACTTATGGCCTTCAAAAATTGAGGTAGCTCCTACAATATGATTTACTTTTTTAAAGAAGTATTCATCATAAGCACTGCTTTCTTTTCCGTTAGATAATTGAGTAGATTGTCCTTTTGAATAAAAGACTACAAATAAATCAATTGCAGGAATGGTATATTCTACTGTTAGGTCCACTTTGACATTCTTCTGATTTTCCAAATCAAACAAATAAATATGCATATTGAGTTATTATTTTATTAATGAGACAACTTTTTTAACTACTCAGAAATTATTAGCAAAGGAATACAAAACCCTATTTTGATTAACACAAGTAATTTTTATTAACTATTATTCATTTCTAAATAATTTGTTAGCATACATTGTGTTACATTTTTATACCTTCTAAAGCTGCTATGTTGTAATGACTTCTTTATTTTAATGGTAATCAAAGCCATTGTTTTATTCAAAAACTACTGTTTTATTTTGATGTACTAAAACCTTATCATCAAAAACAAGTTGTAAAGCCTTTGCTAAAACTGATGTTTCTATTTCCTTTCCAGATTTAACCATGTCAGCAGTTGTAAAAGAATGATTAACAGAAATTATTTGCTGTGCAATAATTGGCCCTTCATCTAATTGGTTAGTAACAAAATGTGCAGTAGCTCCTATTAGTTTAACCCCCCTTTCATATGCTTGCCGATAAGGATTGGCACCGATAAATGCAGGAAGAAATGAATGATGAATGTTAATTAGTCTCAAAGGATATCTTTCAACAAAAGTAGGAGACAATATTCGCATGAATTTAGCTAAAACAATATAGTCGGGAGTATATAGATTAATTTTTGCTATTAATTCAATTTCAAAATCATCTTTCGCCTTTCCTTCGTGGCTTATTAAATGAAAAGGCATATCAAACCTGTTGCAAATATCCTGTAATGTAGAATGATTTCCGATAACAGCTAATACAGTTGCTCCTAGAGTATTAAAATGGTTTCTGATTAATAAATCACTCAAACAATGATATTCTTTAGTAACTAAAACAACTACTTTTTTTAATGGATTTGGATTTACAATTACTTCTGCATCAGTAGGAAGAACTTCCTTAAGTTGCTTTTCTAGAATTGTTGCATCTACATTTTTACTTATTTCTACTCTTGCAAAAAAGCGATTCTGAACAGTATCAACATGTTCTCTCATCGAAACTATATTCAACTCTTGATTTTGTAAGAGCATTGCAATTGTTGCTACTAAACCAACTTTATCTGCACATTGAATAACTATGACCATCTTATTTATATTTTAACCTTTAATAAATTATTGCTTATTCAATCACCATTCTTTAAAATTTCTAATTTTCGGTTCTCAAAAATAGTGGCGCAAAAGTATAGGTGTGAACTTTAGATTGTGATAGTTTTTTTTCAAAACTTAAATTTTGTGAATCTGTCTTGAATATTTTCTTTAATATTTGCAATTCGAAAATTTGAAATACTTTTTTTGCCTCTTAATGCTTTGAATCAATTTTATTATCATTTATGATTGACATAGTTAATGTTTTAGCTGAGGAATATGCGGATTTTTTCACTTCGGATGAGGATGAACTATTATTAAGAATTTCTAAAGAAACTTATCGCAAACATCCAAAAGCTCACATGATGAGTAGTAAGGTACAAGGTCATTTTTTGTCCTTTATCAGCCTTTTAAAAAAGCCAATGAATGTGTTGGAAATTGGAACATTTACAGGATATAGCGCATTGTGTTTGGTAAAAGGCATGAAACAAAATGGTGAATTACATACAATTGAGCTAAGAGATATTGATGCACAAACAGCAAATGGATATTTTGAGCTTTCGAAGTTTAAGAATCAGATACATTTGCACCTCGGTGATGCTCTTGAAATTATTCCACAGATTGAAAAAATGTGGGATTTAGTTTTTATTGATGCCGACAAAACAGGTTATATTGATTATTATGAAATGATTGTACCTCGTTTAGCAGATGATGGTTTCATAGTTGTTGATAATGTTCTTTTTCATGGTCAGGTTCTCGAAAAACCTTTAAAAGGTAAAAACGCAAAGGCTGTTCATGAATTTAATCGACATGTAGCCAATGATTTTAGAACACAACAGGTAATGTTGCCTTTTAGAGATGGGTTGTTTTTAATTAAAAAGATTTAAATGAAAGGTAATTTAATTTTATTCTTTATACTCTGTTCAATTGTAGTTAAAGCTCAGGATAAAGCTTTAGCCTATATTGCAACTTATAAAGACATTGCAATTTCCGAAATGCAACGTACAGGTGTACCTGCTGCGATTACCCTTGCACAAGGATTAGTAGAAAGCGGATGTGGCGAAGGTGATTTGTGCAAAAGAAGTAATAATCATTTTGGTATTAAATGTAAAAATGATTGGGTAGGAGAGAGGGTGTATCATGATGATGATACAAAAAGCGAATGTTTTAGAAGTTATTCAAATGGGATGGATAGCTATAAAGATCATTCGGACTTTCTAAAAAACAGACCTCCATATTCCTCCTTATTTAAACTTGATCCTGTTGATTATGAATCCTGGGCAAAAGGATTAAAAAAGGCTGGATATGCAACCGAAAAGGATTATCCTCAAAAGTTAATCAAAGTAATTAATGATTATAACCTTAATCAGTTTAGTTTAATTGCATTACATCGTACCATAGATGATAGTAAAAATGTTATTGCATCAATTGATTCAAAAAACATACAAAGTCGAGGTATTAATTTAAGGGATTCTATTACTTCTGACTCATCAATAACGCACTCAGATATTAAGGATACAATTTTAGGAGAATTAATCATTCCTGTATCTAAAAGCAAAGAAACAAAACAAATTGTTTTTACACCTTCAGAAGTCAAAGAAGACTCTGTTACTTTTATTAATACAAATTATAAGGATACAATCTCTAATGAATCTTCATTAGTTCATTATCCTTCAGGTGTTTTTGTAATTAATCATTCTAAAGTAACTTTTGTAAAAGAGGGTACAAGTTTACTAGCGATTGCGAATCAATATAATATAGCTTTAGCCAAGTTATTGGAATATAATGATTTAGTTGATGATGATGTAACAACTATTTCACAACTAATATATCTTGAGCCAAAGCAAATTAAAGGCTTAAATGAAACACATGTAGTAGGAAAAAATGAGACTTTAACTATGATAAGTCAAGTTGAGGGAGTAAGACTTGAAAGAATCCTTGTGTACAATAAACTTAAAAAGAATAGCATTTTAAAGACAGGTGATAAAATATTACTTCATCCTCCTGTAATTATGCGTTCTGTAGTTACTAAAAAGCCCGTTTGAGTTAAATTTTAATCAATCAATTATTAATCTAAATTATTAAAAACATGAGTGCCATTAAATTAAAAGACAAGCAATTTGTTCCTTTCATTGCAGAATCTACCATTATTCACAAAATTCAGGAGCTTGGAGCTGTCCTCAATAAGGATTATGATGGCAAATGTCCATTGTTTATCGCCATATTAAATGGAGCATTTATGTTTTCGTCCGACTTATTTAAGGAATTGAATATTGAAGCCGAAATATGTTTCATAAAATTAGCTTCTTATAAGGGAACGCAATCCACAGGTCATGTAATTACAGCAATTGGTTTGGATATTGATGTAACAGGAAGGCATGTGATTGTGTTAGAGGATATTGTAGATACAGGTAAAACACTTCACTCTTTTTTGCCACAATTACATAATCAACAACCTGCTTCTCTTAAAATTGCCACGCTTTTGAATAAGCCTGACGCAAGAACACATCCTGTTCAAATTGATTATTCTTGTATTACCATCCCTAATAAATTTGTACTTGGTTATGGACTTGATTATGACGGACTTGGACGTAATATTAGAGAAATTTATCAATTAAGTGAATAGGAATTGGTTTTAAATTTTAAGTTTTAAATTCTTGGTTCTGTAAAGTAAAGTATATTACCAAATCAAATTTAAAACTTAAAATTTAAAACTAATTGTTGTTGACATTTATTTGGGTATATGCATAAGCTGTTTCGGTTTCATAAATTTTTATGCCAACCCATTTAATATTATTCTTGATTAAAAAAGTAGTATTTTCATTAATGATAATATTTGCAAAATAATTGCACAAGTTTTCTGCGGTCGAATCAAATGGTAACAGATAATATTTCCAGTTTTTACTATCAAATACTTCTTTCAACTCTGTATCTTTTTCCGAAATTATAGTAGTGTGATCAATTCTTTCAATATGAGGTTTAACAAGTGCTTTTAAGTCATTAAAGTCAATTACAATTCCATTTTCATTTAATTCTCCTTCAAATTCAACAATCATTTTATACGAATGACCATGCAAATGCTTGCATTTTCCACCATGCCAAGGTATTCTGTGTGCTGCTTCCCATTTAAAGTGCTTTGCTACTATCATCTCTTTTTTTCCTATTACATTTTATATAACAAAATTGTAAACTGATTAAGTCAGTTCGCTTCAAATGTAATCGTAAGAAACATATAATTGAAATTATAAAGAAAAATAGTTCCTTAACTTACTTAATTACTGACATAATTTGACCTAATAAAAAAGACAGAATAAATCTGTCTCTTAATAAAAGTAATCATTTAAATTCTATTGTTTTTAATTTTAAAAAAACAATAGTCATCCAAGTATTAACCAATCTTAATAAAAAAAGTAGCATCGTCTTCATTTATGTTTTTAAGATTCAATACATAAATTCCTCCTGCAGCATCAAAACCAAGATCAGAAGCAGTTATTTTGGTGAAAACGTTTGGATTAGCGATGATGATTTTAGATTTAGATGCGGGCGACCCTTTTTTCGTTAAGCTAAAATAGGCTTCAATACTTGTCCCTGTCTTTACCTTGATTCTAATTTTTGTAGTTGACAAGTACTCAGTTGGTTTTGGTGTAGAAAATGAATTTGCTTTTACTTTACCTTTTCTATCCACAGTCTTTGGCTTAGTGTCATAAACTGAATATTCCCCTTTTTTTACCTTGTCTGTGTCTTGATAGCATACAACTGCAATCTTACACATGCTACTAGTTTCATCATAAAGTGCATTTCCTGCAATTCTTCTTTGAACGGTTACTCCCAATGAATTTCCTTCTAAAACAGGTGTCGCTTGTATGCAAACACCTAGTTCGTTACGTTGAGAAGTAATATCTGTCAACATTTTCGGCGTCATCCCATTTGAGGTCATGGCAATTTTGAATGATGTAGCCTTCTCGATTACATTTTCACTAAACTTAAACATTTCTTCCGCCGTCATTTGACTTAGCCGCTTAATATTAAAACTCTTGTATTCAGATGATTTCTTTTTATAAGTCACATCTGCAATACCTAATACTTTTCTAACTGAAATTTTTAACTCGGCGCATTTAGAATTTCTTGTTTTATAGGCAATTGATTTTTCATAAATTTCGGAAACACTCGCAGGAATTGCAATAAAGTTGTTCCTAAGTATTACATAATCATCTAATCTTTTTGCTGTGATGCCTCTACTAAGTAAATCTGGCAGGTCTCGTCTAAGAAGGGCTTCCTTCTCGAGACTTGAGGAGACTAGATAAGTGTGACTACAATGAAAGTGTGCGGGTTCTATTTCTTCAGCTGTCATAATTAAATATTTAATTTATCAGTACGAATTATTTCATGCAACATTAAACATTATAAATGGATAAACAATACATTATTGCATTTAATTTTTTTAATTTTATTTAAAAAATATTTTACAAAAATTATTGAATATCAATAAATAATATGAATGTTTCAACATTGACTATTTAATCAGGTACTTTGCAATAGATTTTCCTTGAGAAGGACGGTATATTACGTCTATAGTTGTTTTAATGGCGAGGTTAGAAGTTCATAATGCCCTAATTTACCAGAGTATTAAATAAATACTCTTTCGCGATCAGTTAATAAGTGTTCGCAGTCTAAATTTACACTTTCATTACTTGTTTATACCTATGCGGTATCCTTTAATACACATACTCGTTTAAATATTAGTCATTCGTAGGCAGTTTATAGGCTTACTCTCTCCGATAATCACTTTTCGTAAGCAAAATGTTAAGTAAAATTTGAATGCTCTTGCTTAAAATTAGGTTGAGATAAACTGAATTTGTTCTAAAATGTAATAAGGAGGTTTAAAGAATGCCTGAAATGCAGGAGAGATTGGGATATTTTTTATTGAGAAGGGGTTATATATCTATGAAGGGACTATTTATTCTATTACAACATGCTAATTTTGGGACATTGTTTTTGAATGCAACAACTGGATTTTGTAATTTAAAGTGTAGTAAGTTCCCGATTTTCAAATTGTTGAAAAAAAATGATAACAGGAATGTGGATGACCTTGTTCAAAAAGTCAAAGGTTGTTTGTTTGCTGTAAAATCTAGGTTGAAAAAATTATCGATGTATCTAAAATGACCTATCTTGATAACACATACGTTTTATTTCAAAAAGCTTGTTTTAAGTCGCACTGCTAATATCTTAAACCTAAAGCAATTTCGCTACCCACAACTGTGGATAAATGGGCGTAAAAAAGCAATTAAAATATGTTTTTTTACGAATATTAAAAACTATCTTCGCCCACTTACAAATAGGTATCCTTATTTGAAATGATTTTTATATTTATATTCATTAAATAGAATAGTCATTATTAAGGATTTAGATAACTAAAAATTTCGTGAATCGCTGCAATGGAAGAAACACCGCAACAAAATTTGCCTGAGCAAACTACTGATAACGACCGTATCATACTAGTGAATATTGAAGAGCAGATGAAGACTGCTTACATAGATTATTCTATGTCGGTTATAGTAGGTCGTGCTTTACCCGATGCAAGGGATGGCTTTAAGCCCGTTCATAGACGCGTACTTTTTGGTATGTATGAATTGGGAAACAATAGTAATAAACCATATAAGAAATCTGCCCGTATAGTAGGGGAGGTGATGGGTAAATATCACCCTCATGGTGATGCCTCTATATATGATACCCTTGTTCGTATGGCGCAGCCTTGGACTATGCGCTACAAAATGGTAGATAGTCAAGGAAACTTTGGTAATCAGGATGGAGATCCGCCGGCAGCTATGCGTTATACTGAGGTGAGACTCGAGCGTTTTGCTGAGGCAATGTTGGAAGATTTGGAAAAAGAAACAGTAGATCATCAATTAAATTTTGATGATAGTTTGCAAGAGCCTACTGTTTTGCCTACTCGTATTCCTCAATTATTAGTGAATGGTTCATCGGGAATTGCCGTAGGTATGGCTACTAATATGATGCCTCATAACTTGAGTGAAGTCGTAGATGGTTGCGTTGCCTATGTTGACAATCCCGAAATAACTTGTGAAGAGCTCATTGAGTTTATTAAGGCACCCGATTTTCCTACAGGTGGAGTTATCTATGGTATGGAAGATGTAAAAAACGCCTTTCTAACAGGTCGTGGTAGGGTAGTGGTTCGTGGTAAATGTCATGTAGATACGAAGGCAAGTGGAAGGGAACAAGTAGTAATTACCGAAGTTCCTTATCAGGTTGGGTTAGATGCCTTGACTAACAAGATTGGTCAATTGGTAAATGACAAAACAATTGATGGTATTGCTCACGTAAACAATGAAAGTAATCAGAGAGAAGGAAATAGAATCGTAATTGACTTAAAAAGAGATGCTGTTGCACAAGTGATTATCAATCAGTTGTACAAGTTTACTGAACTACAATCTAGCTACGGAATTAATAATGTTGCTATCAGTAAGGGGCGTCCTAAAACAATGAACTTAAGAGACTTAGTAGTAGAGTTTATTGAGTTTAGGATGGAAGTCATCATCAGAAGAGCGAAATTCGAATTACGCAAAGCAGAAGAAAGAGCGCATATATTAGAAGGGTATTTGAAAGCTTTAGACCATTTAGATGAAGTAATCAAATTGATTCGTGGAAGTAGAACTCCTGATGATGCGAAGGTATTATTGATAGCAAAGAGTAAAGAAGAAAATTGGTATATCAATCAATCTGTATTCGAAGAATTAACTGATGAATTGTATCGTCAGGAACAAGGTTTTTCAGAAATACAAGCGAAAGCAATCCTTGAATTACGTTTGCAACGTTTGACTGGCATGGAAAGAGATAAGATTGTTGATGAATTCAACATTTTATTGAAGACAATTAAGGGCCTAAAAGAATTGTTAGCAAGTGAAAAATTGAGATATGACTTAATCAAAACTGAATTATTGGAAATTAAAGCCAAATTCGGTGATGCTAGAAAGAGTGAAATTCAATTCCTATCAAGTGAAATGAGGATGGAAGATTTCATTAAGGATGAAGATGTGGTAATCACAATCTCTCATTTAGGTTATATAAAAAGAACGACTGCGGCCGATTATCGTCAACAAAAAAGAGGTGGACGTGGCGCACTTGGAACAAAAACTCGTAATGAAGATTATGTAGAACATCTATTTGTGGCATCAACGCACCACACAATGTGTTTCTTTACTGAAAAAGGAAGATGTTTTTGGTTGAAAGTTTATGAAATTCCTGAAGGAGAGAAGAATTCAATGGGAAGAGCCTTGCAAAATTTGATGCAAATACCACAAGATGATAAGGTAAAAGCAATCATTGATGTACGGAAATTGGATGATAAGGAGTTTGTAAATAGTCATTATATTGTATTGTGTACCAAGAAAGGTACTATCAAGAAAACACATCTATTCGACTTTAGCCGTCCGAGAGCAACTGGTGTAAATGCAATCACAATTAATGAAGGCGATGAATTGCTAGAAGCAAAACTTACCGATGGCAATAACGAGATTATGATGGCCTTGAAGAGTGGTAGGGCAATTCGTTTCCCTGAAGCAAAGGTTCGTCCTACAGGTCGTGGCGCAATTGGTGTAAGTGGTATTGAAGTGGATGAAACTAAGGATGAAGTAGTAGGTATGATTTGTGTTCATGCTGAAGACAAGACGAGAAATGTATTGGTTGTATCAGAAAACGGTTATGGCAAAAGAACAGCTGTAGACGAATATCGTATTACAAATAGGGGAGGTAAGGGTGTTAAAACTATTAACATTACCGAGAAAACCGGTAGCCTAGTTGGAATTATGGATGTTAGTGAAACGGAAGATCTGATTATTACCTGTAAATCGGGAGTAACGTTAAGAACTTCTTTGGCATTGATTAAGGAATCAGGAAGGGCTACACAAGGTGTGAAATTGATTCGTATTGATAGTAAGGATTCGATTGCTGCAATTTCTAAAATTGAAGAACAAGAAGAAGTGATACCTGAAGGTGATGTACATACAGAAGGGATCATAAGAGCTGAACTTCCTGAAGGAGAAGAAGTGATTGCGGAAGAAACTGAAGTTGATTTGGTTAATACTGAAAATTTAGATTCGGACGACGATGCACTAGAAGATGATACAGATATTACGGAAGAAGAAACAGATAACTAATAAAAAAACTCTTTTATGAAGAAGGTTTTATTGATGTCTTTGATTGGCATCACAATGGTTGCAAGTGGACAGAAATTTGATAAAGTGTCAACACCTGCATTAATGAAGCAATATGAGCTTGCTAAAATTGAATTAGATAAGCTAATGACAGATCCTAAAGCACAGGCAAAAGCAGATGGATGGTTTTGGAAGACAAAAATTTATGCTGCGTTTTATAGTGATGCAAATTTAAAAGCTAAGTATCCTAATTGTCAAGTAGTTGCAGATGAGGCATTTCAAAAGTATAAATCAATTGATCCTTCATTAAAAATATTGAAAGACAATAATGGTCAAGATGCCTTGTTTAATTTGTATGCACCATCTTTTAATAATGGAATTGCTACTTTTAATGCAAAGAATTGGGATTCAGCATACTATTACTTTTCATTTGCAGTAAAATATAGTGATTTAATCTTTCTTAACAAGTTTAGTACTAATTTAAATCAGGCATTTGATACAACCTCTATTTTGTATGCAGGATTTTCTGCACAAAACTCAAAGAATCCTGAAAATGCAGTTAAATGTTATGATCGACTTATTACAAATAAGATTGGCGGTTCAAGTTATTTAGATGTGTATAAGTACTCTTTGGTAAATGCTATCAATAATAAAAATGATGCTGATTTTAAAAAATATTTAGGGTTTAGCAAGGACATGTATCCTAATGAAGATTGGGAAGAGTTTGAATTAAGTTATTTCACCAAAAATTATACACTAGCAGAAAAAGGGTCAATTTATGCAAAAGATGATGTTGCAGGAACGATAAGTGCAAAGCGTTACTTTCAGTTTGGAGACATTTTTGCAAATATTCCTAAAGAAGAAAAGGAAACTCTTGACAGTGCTAAGCAAGCTGAATATTTACAAAAATCAGCGGATGCTTTTAAAAAGTCAAATTTAAAGAATCCAACAGATGGTATCGCTGCATTTAATGCAGGAGTAATTTATTATAATATCTTTAGTATTCAAGATGATAAGGCTAGTCAAATACGTAGAGCTTTACAAGAGTTAAATTCAAATAGGGTGATAGAGAAAGATCTTAAAAAGAAAGCAGCCTCGGATGCTAAGTTTAAAGCTCAATCTGATGCATTAAAAAATCAAAGAAGTGAGTTTGAAAAGCCAATGTTAGCAAATGCAGATTCTAGTATTATTTGGTTAGACAAAGCTTTTAATATTTTAAAAGATAAAAAAGAAAGAAGTGGAGTAGACAAGAATTGCTTAATTAAGTCGATTGATTATTTGTCAAATATTTATATTTATAAGAGAGATAAGTATAGAGGTAAGGATTTGAAAGCGTTTGATGAAAATGATGCTAAATTTAAATTTTATGATTCATTGCATGATAAGTATAAGAATTAAAATTAACTCATAAAAAAAAGCCTTACAATTAATTTTGTAAGGCTTTTTTATGCCATGAATACTTTAATGCAGCTAATGAAACCTTAGGTAATTAATCTGCTTTTTTTCTTTTCCTCAGGCTAATTGAATTAGAAATAAGAATTTATAAGTATTAAGCGAAAGAAGGAGGTATTAAAAGTAAATGCATTTGAACTAATTTAAAACTAGAGAAGTTGTATTTTCTCTTTGTTCTATTTAACATAATATAAATAATACAGAAATTATTTTCGATATTATGTTAAATGAATGATTGTCTTACCAATTTTTTCTACTTCAAATTACTCAATAATTCGTCCTAGATTTCAATTCAAAAAAAAGTGAATGCCAAATTTTATTTTTCTATCGGTGGGAGAGGTGGCAATGTGGGAATCATGATAACTTTCTATAAGATTATATAATTTTACCCTCTTTTGTCATAATGGCACAAAATGACCTGATTGAAGTGTGTGAATATTCTAACGTTGTATTGATTTTAGTATGCCCCATCTGGACTTGGACTTGCTCTATTGTGTTTCCTGCTGCTAATAACTTCCTGATGTAGTTATGTCGGAAAAGATGTAGTAAACTGTGTTTATTTCCTATCTCTATTTGATAATTTCCAAACATACAGGTGCCTAGATATTGAATACGACGGTAGGAAGTCCAAAGCAAATACTCTGCTTGGTCGGAATGCCATCGGGAAAAGTCGGGAGGTAAATCAGATAAATTGAATGTTCTTGGATTATTGAATTTTAAGGGCTTTAATGTTACTGTACTATTGTTATTGATGGTCCACAAATCTAGGTTTACTGATTCCTTTGCCCTGCATCCTGTTTGATAAAGGAGATTGAATGCAAAATTTAAAGTAGGCGTGTGGATGGGCAGTTGTGAAAGTTGATAATTGAGAAAATTGTTAAGCGTTGTATCTGAAATTAATATTGCTGATGTGGGCATGACTGACTTAATTTAAAAATAAAGGCAGCACAATTTTTAGTTTGTACTGCCTCCCGAAAAATGAAAAAGAAACGATTACGCTAATGTAACAAGCATTACTTTACTATTTGAAACCTTCCTTGTTTTAGGTTGGTTAAAATAAAGAAATGCATAATAAGGCACTCCAATTGGAATTGCTGCACTTGCAACTACATGAGCGACACCTGTTCCTCTTGGAGATTTACCAATGCTTTCAGCAATCACTATTCCATCTCCAGTAGTGATTAATACATTAACAAGGTCAGTTGCTAAAGTATCCTCCAAAGTATCAGGAAACCAATTGATTGTGAAAGTTTTTGTTGCTGCAACACCACTTGCACTAGTGATTGGAGTAATGGCTAAAGAACCATCAGAAACCATCAAATGTTCAGGGAGAATACAGGCGACCTCATCCTCAAAAACTAAGCCTGCACCTTTTATGGTCTTCGATACAAATGCATTATATGCACTTTTTTTAATGGCTCTTTGTGAGAAACCAAGATTAACACATGCACTACAATTTTGATAAAACTCGACTGTTTTTATCATTTTTGCTTTTGAAATTTGTTGCAAAACCGTGTTAGGGTTATGTACATGAGCTGGTTTGGACTTCATAACATTGAGTCCTTTCCATGATGTGAACGTCACGTTGCCTACAGAGCCGCGTGTTTTTCCTGTGATAGTGTTCGAAACTACTGCCATGATAAATATGTATTAAAAATAAAAAATGCTTTTTTTGTTGCTCCACATTTTATTGGATATAAAAACTATACTGCAATTGCATTTCTTGAAGTAGAAACTTTACGACTACTTGATTGATAAAAAAATAAGTAACCGCAATAATGTCCGTTTATCTCAACCGATTCACTTGTTGTAATTGTGATGGTACCTGCAGAACGATTTACTTTCCCAATACTTGAAGCCATTACTAATCCTACTTCATCAACAATTAACACATTTGCCAAGTCGTTATTTTGTCCATCATCGGTTAACTCTGGGTTCCAATTGAAAGTAAACGTTTTGTTATTTACGTTTTTTACTATTGAAGTAATTGGAGTCTGACCTAACGAACCATCTGAAATCGGCAAATCTTGTAGAGAAATTTCAGCATTAAAACCATCTGAAGAAATTGCACCACTTAAGATTGCTTTTGATACAAATGCATTGTAAGCACTTTTTTTAATGGCTCTTTGAGAGAAACCCAAATTAATAAATGGACTACAGCTTTGATAAAACGCTACCACTGCTATGAGTTTTTGTTTTGCTTGCATCTGTCCAAGACTGTTTGGATAGTGAACATGTGTTGGTTTGGACTTCATTACATTAAGTCCTTTCCATGTTGTGAATGTCACGTTGCCTACAGAGCCGCGTGTTTTACCTGTTATTGTGTTTGAAACTACTGCCATGATAGGTGTATTTAAATTGTGATAGAAACGTGTTAAAATTCAATTTAGAATCAATTACTTACAACTTATACGTTGAATAATGAACCACTCGGGAAGCCTATTGTAATTGATGGGGAATGAATAAACACAACTGCAGGATAGGTTCCTGACTGTAGCATTCTCACTTATCAACATTACGTTTACAATACGGAGTTGCTACCGATTATGGTTTAGTTGTGCCGTCGGGTTTTGGTTTGAAAAGATGATAAATTGATGCTAAACCGATTAAGATTTGCACGACTATGTGAAAGACGTTTACAATAGAATTGGGGTCTGCTGCAATAAATCCGTTGTAAATTTGACTAGCTGTGATACCGGTACCGCCGATTAAAAGAGGTTGAATCCTTTGCATGATTTACTTTTTTGTATAGTGCAAAACTATGACAAAATAGCATACATGACAAAATTGCAGTTAATTTTCTGCAATTCGCCAAATATGACATGTTTTAGGTTATCGTTTTACATTGATATCTTTGAGAGTGAGTCCGTTTTCAAATAAAAATTCTTTCATTTGTTTTTTTATCATTTTGGGGAATTGTAAACCTGTGGCATCTCCTCCAATTGCGATATCATAAAAATAATTGCCCTCCCTACTGACACTAATAAAAATACTGATTAACTTTTTCATGATGTAAAATTTACTTAGAGTACCCTCTAATACTGTATTATGTGCAAAAATCGTGCTGCATAATATATACTTTTATTAGACAAAGTGTCGTGTCATTGTGCTGAAAAGCCTGCCAAAATCTTCGCTATTGACTGCAAACTTCCATTAACTGCCAATATGATTTATCGTTGATGGAATGCAATCCAAATTTTATATTTATATAAAATGGATGGAATGAAATCAATGATAAATCATATTGGCATTTCTTGATTTTTTTTAATAAAACATAGTAGAAAAGTAGTTTTGACTGTAGCGATAGGGGTTATCAGGTCTAGCTTAAGAATGATTTAAAAAAGGAAAGTCGAACATTATCCGTTTTCTAAATACGAATGTCTGTCCGACTATCATTCTTGAAGTGAGCCTGTGGAGTCGCTCCCCAGCGTTGCTCCAAAGTAAAGTTAGCAATTTTGAGTCCAAAGACTTTATTTTTTTTTTTTGTAATATCCTAAAAAACAGGGTGGGTGGGTGGGTTATCTCTTTTTTTTTCTTTTTTGAGTGTTCTGAATTGACAAAAGTAGCCGTCCGTTTCATTTAATTTATTCTTTTATTTATTAATAGTATGACATGAAAGCCCCGTAGGGGCGGCATAGGGTCTTCTCCATCCCCCCTAATTAGTTTCAGGGGGCAGCCGTCCGTCCGCCGCTCGGTTCGCAAGTGGGGGGCGTGGGCAGGCGTGGGTGCCGAAGGTAGGCTGCGCATGGGCTGCGAGTTGGCTGCGTATGGGCTGCGATGTGGCTGCGTATGGGCTGCGAGGCGGCTGTGGGTTGGCTGCGGGTGGGCTACCAAGTGGAACATCGTTGCGGCTAAAGCTGGGCGGCAGCGGGCGGCGAGCTAGCGCAGTGAGGGAACGCGAAAGAAGGTACTACAAAGTCAAAGTAACTATAACGCGGCACCCGAACCGCTAGCGACCCGCACGCAACGACCAAGCTATTGCCGCAACGAGTGGAACATTGGTAGCCCTGCCGCCTGCCACCCGCCTGCCCCTCGCCTGCCCTACGCCTGCCGCTCGCCTGCCCTACGCCTGCCACTCGCCTGCCCTGCGCCTGCCTGCCGACGGGTACCTGCCTGCCCTGCCCCACTTTGCGAACCGTAGTGGCGGCGGGTGGCGGTGTGATGTCGTAAGATACTCTGTCACTATCAGGTTGTCACAAAATTGATGCATCCCCCCTTGCAATAAGTACTGTCACGAGTTGCTGCTACTGCAGGTATTTGCGAAGGTGCAGGACAAGAAAGCAGTTTGTCTCATTAGGTTGCTTAAAGAATGTCCAATTGCCAAATTTTGTTCCTACTGCCTAAAGAATGTTACTACTGTCTCATTAGATTGCTTAAAGAAAGTACTATTGCTTAATGTCTTCCAATTGCCTGCACTTTCGTAAATACTAGCAGTAGCAGCACTTCAATAGCTTACACGATTGACTTTCCACGAATAAGCTATTTATTTAGTGAGGTTCTTAAAGCTCGTACACTAAAAAATAAATTCCTTTATTCTTTTTACTCTGTTTGGTGAAAGATTGTTCGAATGAAAAAAAGTTTCTCGCATGTCTTCGAAAATAATAAACACAGCGAGCGGGCGGCGCGGTCTCGGAGGTATAGCCACCGAAGCGCAGCGATGGTAGGGCGTTACCTCCGAGCCGCAATTAGCCCGAGAGCGGCTATTGTTGTAAGAAATGTAACTTATGCAAATTGTAAGGGGCTGTTTAGTTAAGCTAATTAGTTTTTTCTAATTTGATTTGTAATTAACTAATTTTCATAAAATCTGCTTATTAAAAACAACTAAATTCAAAATATCCACTATTTAATAAACTTTAAAACATTTCAACTATTTTGCGCACTTGATAAAGGTGGTTGATAAATGAATCTAAAAGAAAAAATAAGTATTGATGTATTTGATGGCAAGCGCTTTCAGATTAGATTAGTTGAACCAACTGATTATAAAAAAGCTATTGTAACACATTACCTTCATAACATGGATAATGGTGTTTCAAAGCATTATAAAGAAGATGCTCTTAAATTGATTAAGCAGCTTGTAACCTATAAACAAGAGGAAGAAGAGTTTTTAATAGTTGAAGAGGATGCATTACAACAATTACTTTTTGAAGTAGAAAACGTTCCATTTCCAACTCCTAAAAAATATACATTCAAATTTATTGACCTTTTTGCAGGTATTGGAGGTTTTAGACTTGCAATGCAAAATCTTGGGGGGAAGTGTATTTTTACCTCTGAATGGGATAAAGAAGCACAAAAAACATATAGGGCTAATTTTGGAGAAGTTCCATTTGGCGATATTACAAAAGAAGAAACTAAAAGATTTATTCCTGATAATTTTGATGTTTTATGTGCAGGTTTTCCTTGTCAAGCTTTTTCTATTGCAGGTAGACGAGGTGGGTTTGAAGATACAAGAGGTACCTTATTTTTTGATGTAGCAGAAATTATAAAAAGAAAACAACCTAAAGCCATATTTCTTGAAAATGTTAAGGGGCTAAGAAATCATAACGGTGGGCGAACATTAGAAACTATCTTAAATGTACTTCGAAATGATTTAGAATATTATGTACCAGAACCACAAATTATAAATGCAAAAGAGTTTGGTGTACCGCAAAATAGAGAGCGGATTTATATTGTAGGATTTAGAAAAGATTTGGGTGTTACTGAATTTGAATATCCAAAACCGACATGTGAGAAAGTTACATTTGCAGATGTAAAAGAAGAAAGCATTGTACCAACAAAGTATTATTTATCTACACAATATGTTAAGACCTTAATTAATCATAAAGCTAGACATGAGGGAAAGGGTAACGGTTTTGGTTATGAAATAATTTCTGATAATGGAATTGCAAATGCAATTGTAGTAGGAGGGATGGGCAGAGAAAGGAATTTGGTTTTAGACAATCGAATTACAGATTTTACACCTACTACTCATATAAAAGGAGTAGTAAATAAAGATGGGATAAGAAAGATGACTCCGAGAGAATGGGCTAGATTGCAAGGTTTTCCTGATGATTATATTATACCCGTTTCGGATTCTTCCGCTTATAAACAATTTGGTAATTCTGTTGCAGTTCCAGCAATACAGGCAACTGCAAATAATATTTTAAATTTAATACTCAATAATTAATGAATCAACTAAACAAACTTGGTATTACAGTAGGCATTAATAATAAAGCTGAATTGGTTTTTGATAGTCTCTTTCCTGATTTTTTGGAAGTACAATATAACAAGCCTTCCGATTATATTACCACTTATTGGAATGCATATCAGAAACATCCTGAAGGAAACAACAATTTGAACGGTAAAATTTTCGAGTATATTTTAGCAACACTATTTGCTAGGGAAAATATTTTGCCATTGTACATTAGTGCTAAAGTTGCGTTTGTTCCGAATGTAATTTATGATTTAATGTTTTATACAACTGAACGTGGTCCAATTTGTATTTCTGCAAAAACAAGTTTGAGAGAGCGTTATAAACAAGCTGACCTTGAAGCTATTGCCTTAAAATATGTTCATAGAAAAGCATTAAGTTATTTGGTTACACTTGAAGTAAATGAGGCTAAAAGTGTTCTAACGAAAATAAAAAGTGGTGATGTTATAGGATTAGATAATGTAGTTGTTGCCACGAGTGATGACTTTAATAAACTAATTGATGAATTAAAATCTTACTCATTTTCTGAACCTCCAACAGTTAAAGTCATAGAAAGCAACCAAATAATAACTATTGAAAAAATGAATAGTTTAAAGTAATTACCACATATCAACTTGAACACAAG
>CANCPA010000029.1 GCA_947379895.1 Chitinophagaceae bacterium
TAATAGCCATCTTCCTTTTGAGCCTTTTCTCTCAAAATGTCTTTTGCGTTATCCAAATACCGATGTGCTTCTGCGATGTGTTTCATTGTATAATTTGCGTGAAGGTAGGGGGAAAGTGATGAGTTATGAGCTTTTGAAGATGGAAAAAACTGAGATAGGAAATTAAACTTAACAAAATACAAAGGCGGAATCAGAAACCTGTAAAAGGTATCTAATTCCGCCAATTTTTTACTATCATCGTATAACAATCTACTTAATTCTTAAGCATTAAATCTAAATCCCAATGAATTAAGCCCTAATCATTACTCATAATACTTACAACCTAGTACTTACAACCTAGTACTTATTTATACACCCTTACATAATCAACTAACATTGCATCGCTTGTGAAACCTGAATCGACAGGTCCACCGAAGTTACCACCCATTGCTAGATTGAGTAAAACAAAGAAGTTTTGATTAAACGGCAGACTCGCATCATTATTAAAAGAGAAAAATAATTGATTGTCCACATACATCTTGATGATTGAAGGTGACCATTCGAGCGAATAGACATGATAGGCAGTAGTTGCATCCGCAATAACAGTTGTACTACCTACTCCCCCCCCACCCGAATGTCCGGGATAATGTATAGTTCCATAAATAGTGTTCACTTGATTTCCTTTTTGCTCCATGATATCCATTTCGCCACATGCAGGCCATCCTGCTGTACTCTGATTATTGCCTAACATCCATATCGCAGGCCAAGTACCCTTGCTTGCAGGTAACTTTGCACGAACGTCTATTCGTCCATAGGCAAAAGAGAACTTATTTTTTGTCAACAGCCTTGCCGAAGTATAATCGCTTCCATTAAGACTTTGTTTGATTGCAGTGATAACCAAATTACCATTCAACACCTTAGCATTGCTCGAACTATTAGTGTAAAACTGCAATTCGTTATTTCCCCAACCTCCTGCACCAAGATCATAACCCCACTTTGAGGAATCGGGTGCTCCATCGGTATTAAATTCGTCTGCCCATACTAGCTTTGTCGATGATGCCTTTACATATACTCCAATTTGAACAGATTTCGAAATAGTGAGTCCACTATTACCTACAGCCGTAACGGTAACTGTATAAGTATTTGTGCCTGAAAGGGTATAAGTATATTTAGCACTGTCCGCTATTACTGATGTTGAATCGCCATTACCAAAACTGTAGTTATAAGTAACTGCATTATCAGCAGTGGCAATAAACCTGACTACACCACTTCCATCAACAGCTGCAGAGGCATAGACTTGAAGATTTGAGGGGGCTACGACACTAACAGAATCAGTGCTCTTTTTGCAACTCAAAAAACTGAGGAATGCAAATAACAAAATCATTGAATGACTATTTAAATTTTTCATTGTTTCTTATTTAACTTTTAATATTTGATACCATGCCAAACCATCTGATCCAATGCTGCGAAGATGCATAGACGTTTCTGTTAGTGAGAGTATTTCGTAAGTAGTTCCGCCTGTTCCGAAGGCAACTAATCCATTTCCCGGCACCTTAAACTGTTTTCTTGTAGAAATGTCTTTTGTAGAAGAGGAAGTTGCTTCCATAAATTGTAATTGCTTTTTTCCTCCGGGATCAATTGAATAACAGTTATCACCTGCATTTGATCCTTGTCCGTAAAAAGCGGTCGCTGCATTAATAATAAAGCTTTCTCCTTTATTATCTAATGTCATATAAATAGCATTAGTTACAGAATCTCTCTTAAAGGTGATTTCGTCATCATATAAACAAGCTGAACGCTCGTTAGGATTTGCCGCATAATATTCCGGATAAAAAGAGGTTGTAGGTCCTACGCCTACGTTTCCACTCGCATTATTATCAATTACCCAAACCTTTACATTATCCCCTGTAAGTTTTTTTCGAATTGTACTATCTAATTGATAAGAAACATAGATGTATATGTTTTTACTAACGGTAGTCATTGCTCCGCCTGTACCAATTGCATTTACAGTAATGGTATAATTGAATGTTCCATTGTTAAGGTAATTGTATTTAAATGTAGTGCCTGTAAAGGTTTGAATTGACGAAGTGCTTGAATCGCCAAAATTAACTCGATAAGCAAGTGCATTAACACCCGAAACAGTAATGGTAACAATACCTTTTCCATCCCCTCCCTTATTTTTTATACTATCATATCCTTGAATTGAAACTGCCATACTCACGTTTGAGGGCGCAGTAATGTTTCCGAATGAGTATTCTGTTTTCTTACATGAGAATGACAACATCCCAATCGTAATAACAAGAAAGATTAAAATGACTTTATTCTTCATAATTAGTGTTTTTATTGTTGTGAAATATTATCAAACAAGTAAGTAAAGTTGGCAGAACCATCTCCCATAGTTCCGTTATCAAAAATGAGTACTACTTTTTGGTATGATTTTGAAACATCTTTACTACTGAAATCAAAAGTTAGCTGTTCCCAAGAATTTGCAGTAGTAGTAGCCACTTCAACTTCTGTACTAATACCGCCGTCTGTCAAGTTTTCGAATTTCAATAGTACATGTGCCCCTTTACGAGGTGAGTACACATTCATTGTAAATTTCTTTCCTGACGTAAAATCAACAGGGTTAGTTAAAGGAAGATAACTTCCTCCATAAACAGCACCCCCACTTTTAATCATCTGTGCTACTTTATTACTTGTATTGATTCCTGCTTTAAATGGATTAGAAATTATAGAGACACCTCCACCATTGAAATCGGTAAATGAATAGTTGATAGTAGACGACTCGAAATCGAGTGGGAAGGCAACATCCGATGATGGCAAAACATTTGTCAATCTGATATCATCAAATAAATAAGTGAAATTTGCTGAGCCATCTCCCATAATGCCAAGATCGAATATGATGGTTATTTTACTATAAGCATCTGCTGTATTAATGGCACTATAATTAAATACAAGGTCTTCCCAACCATTTGCCACTGTTGTAGGGGTAGATATTTCGAATGATTTAGTATTGTCTGATGCATTTTCCACTTTCAATAATGCAGTTGCACCAACTCGAGGAGAAAATACTTTCATTCTGAATACTTTATTCTTAGAAAAATCGATTGGAGTACTCAAAGAAATAGAAGTACCTGCATAGGTCTGACCGCTATTCTTGATGAGTTGAGCCACTTTAAAGCTTGTGTTTACCCCTGACATTTGAGGATTATCAATTACAGAGGTTGCTGCACCTGCAAAATCGACGAAGCCATATTTCAATGTAGAAGATTCAAATGTAAGTGGGAGCACTAAAGGATCTAAAATAGTAATAGTATCACGCATGATAATTGAATCCTTAGACCCACTAAAAGCAACCACTTTAATTATATACTTACCTATTGAAGGATAGACATGACCGATAGTATCTCCTTGCAAGAATGCCTGCGGCACTTCATTAACCACATCTCCAAAATAGACCTTGAAATAGGTTTCATATAAGGCTGATGCAGACAAATTGATCTTGAAATTATTGGCAAGATCGGTAAGAGCAGAAACGGTTAAACTTTCGGGAGCCCTAAAGGAAACAGTTAACTGTTGAGTAAGTATAGTGGTACTACCCGAAATACTATGCGCTACTAACTTTAAGGAATAAACGCCTTCAGCATAGATGTGTTGTACACTTGCACCCGCTACTACCTTTGAAGGGGCAGTTGTGATATCGCCAAAATAAACTTCAAAATAAGAAGCATTTTCCCCATTCGGAGTAATCGTTACCAATCCACTATTATCCTGCGCTATCGTTGTGAGTGCAGTTAATTTTGATGGGGCACCATTACTATTAATAAAAGAAGTGTCGGTATAATCCTTTTGGCAAGCTGTAAAGCAAACAACCAAAAGGGAAAACAATAATATTTTAAATAAACTATTCATTTCTGTCATTTTTTATGGTGATTAATAACCAGGATTTTGTGATAATCCAGAAATATCTATTTCTTGCTGAGGAATTGGAAACACTTCATTTCTACCCACTTTGAAATTAGGGATTTTTGATGCAGCCTGTCCAGTTCTTACCAAATCAAAGAAACGGTCACCTTCCATCGCCAATTCTAATCGACGCTCATCCCAAATAACTTGCTTTAAAGAAACCCCTGTTGCAGACGACGCATGTGAATCGTTGCCATAGGCACGTTTCCTAACAAGATTCAAATAGGATTGCGCTTTGCTATCATTAGGAGTCGACGCTCTATTATTTGCTTCTGCAGCCATCAACAACACATCTGCATAACGGATAACCCTGTAATTATTTAAATAATTGAGCTGCGAAACACCTGCACTAGAAGTTTCGCCTAGTCGGGGTTGGTATTTTTGATTATAAAGACCCGTATTTTGATAAGGAGCATCCGAATACGAAATGCCAAAACCTTGATTTGCAGCCGCATAAGCTGCTACATCTAAAATAGCGGCATCTCTTCTAGTATCGCTCGAGCTAAATTGACTTTGCAAGTCTTTGGTAGGTAAATCAAAACTATATCCACCACCTGCATACGGAATGCCGTTTCCCGCAATCTTTCTTATACCACAATATTGCACCATCATATTACCCTGACTCCTTTGAAAGTTTTGAGTACCATAATCATGTTGATTATCTAGGTTAGTGTATTGTACTTCAAATAACGACTCAGCACCGTTTTGATTAACCTTCAGAAATACATCAGCAAGATTAGTTGTTAAAGTAAATGCATTACTATTAATGACTCTTTCTAAAACAGCTGCAGCAGAATCGAACTTATTTTCATACAAATAAACCTTCCCTAATAAAGCTTGTGCAGAATACAGGGTAGCTCGCCCCTTGTCTGTTTGAACCTTCGGCAAATTTGAAATTGCTGTTGTCAAGTCGGTTTCAATTTGCTTATAAACAAGTGATTTCGACGAACGTTTCAACGTTTTAGATTCACCCACAGTCAATTTATGATCGGTAAATAAAGGAACATCCCCAAACAATCTGACTAATTCGAAGTAATAATAACCTCTCAAAAAATATGCCTCTCCATAGAGTGCATCTTTGCCTGTAAAATTGAGGAGTGCCTTATTTTGATGTAAATAATTGACACGATTAATTCCCTCAAAACAATCAGTCCACGACTCAGCAAGTACGCTATTATTAGGTACTATTTGAAAATTGTGTATTTGCTGCATTCCAACATTATCAGTTGCACTTTCACCACCACACATCGCATTGTCCGAAGCGATATCACCAATCATAGGATCGCTCCATAACCATTGAAGTGGGGTATAACAACCTACTAATAAAGATTGGTAATCACTTGCAGTTTTAAAGTAGTCTGCAGTGGTAACAATATAATCTTCCTGTGCACTATAGTTAACAAACTTGCTACATGAAATAGTAAGAAGAATTAAAAATGCTACTCCTATTAATTTAATATTTTTCATTATGTGCATTTTTAAGTTTTAAAATTTACAATCAATACCCATTGAATAAATCCTAGCTTGAGGATAATTTCCTCTATCAACACCCGTATCAAAGATGCCACCTGCTATTTCCGGATCAAGTCCCGAATACTTTGTCAATACAAGTGCATTTTTAACTTGCATATAGAGTCTTATTTTATTAAATATTTTACTCTTATACAGTGTTGCAGGAACAGTATATCCTAATTGAATGTCCTTTATTTTTATAAAAGAACCATCTTCAATATATCTATCAGATGCCCTTGTATTGATATTAGGATCTGCAAAAGTCACCCTCGGACTTTTTGGATCATTAGTGGTTCCTGCCCCTGTCCATCTAGATAAGATTCCACGATATTTATTGGTAAATGCAAGATTCCTTTCATAAGCCCTATAGATATCATTACCGGAAGAAGCGTATATGTATACGTTAAAATCAAATGACTTATATTCTAAGGAAATATTCCAACCGATCGTGAATTTAGGAAAAGGATTTCCGATCATTGTCCTATCAGAATCACTTATTTTACCATCTCCATTTATGTCTGCAAATCGAATATCTCCGGGTTGAGCATTAGATTGTGTAGGATTTTTGGCAATTTCTTCTTGAGTTTGAAATATGCCAATCGCCTTATAACCGTAAAAATAGCCTGGAGCCCTTCCTTTTTCATACCTAGTAACTGAATAGGAAGTTGGTATTCCGTAAGTACCGCCCTGAATGTAGCCGCTGCTTGTTTCAGTTACCAAATTCTTAGCAGTAGTGAAGGTCACATTACTCGACAACTTTAAGTGTTTGGAAATTGGTTGTGTATACCCTACACTCAAATCTAGCCCTTTAGTTTGTGTGGTTCCTACGTTAGCAAAAGGAGCTGCGGAAGTACCTAAGTACATAGAAAGCTGTGGAGTAAACAATAAGCCACTAATATTCCTTTCGAAATAATCAACCGTTAATGAGAGCCTATTTTTAATTAATCGTGCATCAAAACCAAAATTGAATTGCTTTTGTTGTTCCCATTTCAAATCAGGATTCGCAAAAGTAGATAAGGTACTACCATTTACAGGTGAGCCATTAAAGACATAACCTGTATTATTTCCCTTGCCGTATTCATAAATCCCTGTATAGATTTGCAAATATTGAGGATGATCAATATTGTCATTTCCTGTTACACCGTAACTACCTCTAATTTTCAGATAATCTATCGCTTTAAATTTATAGAAGCTTTCAGAGGAAACTAGCCACCCTAAAGAACCTGCATAAAAAGTTCCGAATTTATTATTTGCACCAAATTCATAAGAACCGTCTCTACGCAAAGAGAAAGATGCTAGATATTTTTCTTGATAATCATAGTTAACTCTGCTGAAATAGGATATGTTTCTTTTTTCAAAGCGATATTCTCCTCCACCTACACCGCCGTTAGAGGCATTACCTGTCGCAGCTGTAAAATCGGCCCAATTCCAAGAGTTATTTGGAACATCCTGACGAGAAGCAGAGACTACATTACCCGTATTCTTTGCCGCAGAGATACCAACTAGTACATCAAAAGAATGCTCTTTCGCAACTTTAAATGTATAATTCCCGAAAGTCTCCAAAGTATAATTATAATAAGTGTCTTTATCATAACTAACCGCGTTATGCCCCGTACCATTCGACGTGCCATCTGCCTTTAACGTTGAACTTGTATGATTGCTTCCATAATAAATTAGCGGACTAAATGATTTATTAGAGATATCAACATTAGTGAAACCATAACGTGAAGTAATTTTCAAGTTCTTTAATAGATTGTATTGCAATTCGATTTTACCATATAACTTATTAGTATTTGATTTATTAAACACATTCGCTAATTGTGTTAGTGGATTTACAATTTCGGATATAATGTTTTTGCTAACGCTAAAGTCTCCTACTGTTCCGGGAACATTGTTATAGATAGGTGCCGTAGGATCGAAGTTGATGGCATTAGAGATTACACTGTTAATTGCATTTTCAGGAACTGACGCCCCTCTGATATTTACGAAGCTAATATTGCTAAGCAATTTAAGTTTAGAAGTTAAGTCAATTGATAAATTTGATGTTGCATTGTAACGATTAAAATATGACTTATCACCGCCACCAACAATTCCATCTTGCCCTGTATAAGCACCAGAAACAAAATAGGCAATATTTTCAGCACCACCTCTTGCGGTGATAGAATGTGATTGCATTGGCGAACTTTTAAATATCTGATTCTGCCAATTTGTGCCAACGCCCAATTTTGATAAATCGGTAAAAGCAATACTATTACCATCTACTAAACGACCTTCGTTAACAATTGCCGCATATTCGGTGGCATTTAATACAGGCAACTTTCTAGCAACTTCCTGAATTCCGTAGTTACTACTGTAATTAAACTCTGCTTTTTTATTCTTTCTTCCTGATTTTGTTGTTACTAATATGACTCCATTCCCTCCTTTTACTCCATAAATAGCCGTGGTAGCGGCATCTTTCAAGACATTAATTGATTCTATATCAGCAGAGTTGATTGAGTTTAAATCATCGAGCGTTTCAACGGCACCATCAACTACAACTAAGGGATCACTACCCTTGTAAGAAGGTATTCCTCGCACAAACACAGTGGGTTTTCCTCCAGGTGAACCAGAAGAAATCACATTTACACCTGCAGCCCTACCTTGTAAGGCATCTTCAGCACGAACAGGTTTTAACTTCTCAATATCGGCCGACTTTACTGTTGAAATAGCACCCGAAACCTTTGTTACTTTTTGAGTACCATATCCTACAACAATTACTTCATCATTCTTCTTGATTTCTTCATCCATTTGAATGGCGATAACTTCCGCAGCATTTACTTTATACTTGTAAGGAGACATTCCAACATAGGAAAAAGTCAAAGTTGCTCCTTTCTCTACAGAAATAGTGAAGCTACCACTTTCGTTTGTTTGGGTCGATTTGTGTGTCTTTTCATTTACAACCGAGACACCTTCTAATGCAAGACCTGATGTCTTGTTTGTTACTTTTCCGGTTACTACAATATTATTTTGTGCATTTACCCTAAATAAAAGGCTGCTCAAAAAAATACCGATACATAACAATCTGACTTTTAATTTCATAATACAATCGTTTAAAACGTGATTAAGTAGTAGGTTATAAGTGTTAAGTAGTAGGTTATAAGTAGCAAGTTATACGTAACCTAAATTTCTTTAAGCCAATTTAGAACTTAAAATATACCGTTTAACTCACCTTAAATTATAACTTTTCTTTGATAGTATTAGCTCATTATTGAGATGAGCTTATTTGATAAAAACTTTGATATATCAAGAATATTTTTAAAAGTGGAGGCTATCTTTCGATAGCCTCCTTTAGTTTTAGGGTTGTATACATTTTATTGAATCACTACTTTAGTAGTCTGTGTTTGATTACCATCTGTCAACACTAACATGTAAACTCCTTTCGCCAAACCTGCAACATCAATATTTACTTTACTACTTGAGTTATTATTTGAAAATTGAATATTTCTAGACACTTTTCCTACAAGATTTACTAGAGTTAAGCTTGCAGAAGCATGATGAATTTGAGGTAGTGTAACTATCATCCTTTCTCTTACAGGATTAGGGAAGAATGAAATACCTGCAATAGCCGAGAAATCAACAGTTACAATAGATGAATAAGTTACATTTCCTGTAAAGTCAGTAATTGCTAGACGATAGTAATTTAATCCTGCTAGAGGATTATTGTCAGTTACTGAATAATTAAAATTATTACCATGACTAGCAACAGATGTTACGACAGTCCATGAATTTCCGTTTGTGCTTCGTTCAATGTTGATACTCTTAATGTTAGCTTCTACAACTGACTTCCAAGTTATCAAAGCTTTACTTCCGTTTGCAACTGCATTAAGTCCTTCCAATTTAACAGGTAGGATGTTTGAAGGATCCCAAAAATAAAGATTATCAATATAAACTGTCTTATTTCCATTACCAAGATCGAACATTAATTGATTGATACTATTCAATGGAACAGGACTAAACTTAGACAAAGGAATGTCGAAACTAGTCCATTGATTTAAGGTCGGAACTAATGTATCACCAACTTGAATAGGTGTTGTTGTATTAATTAAATTCAGTCTTAAAGAAGCACAATCAGGCGTATAGATATCAACATGTAAGAAAGTAGCCTTTGAAACATCTAATGAACCTGTCAATTGAATACCTTCAAAGTCAAAGTTGCTATAGTTCATGGTGTTGTTACCTTGAATAGAATCGTAAGCCACTACATTTTTACCACCCCACCGAGTGTCGAAGTTTGTACCTGCAACATTCAAATAGCTATCGCTAAATAAGGAAATAACATTTGCAGCAGGAGTTGTAGGTGTCGGTGCAGCAGTAGTTGGTGTCGGATAAGAAACTACTAATGTAGCGCTTGTTGAGGCACTTACATATCCTCCCGCAGCAGCTTGAGTAGCTGTAATCAAAGTGGAACCTACACCTACAATAGTTACTGTATTTCCGCTAATTGTAGCCACGGCTGTGTTACTACTTGTATATGTAAATGATCCCGTACTTGTACTCGTAGGACCTGTTATTGTAAATGGTGTAGCACCAACTAATTGATTTGGAATAGTGAAGGCTCCAAGAGTAGGCTTACCTGATTTTTGAACAAAATATACATTTTCTAAATAGATAGTACCATTAATACCCTGTGGAGTTACCCCTGCATTGTTCCCAATAAAATTAAACTGAAGTAATTTACTTAAATCACAAGGAGCATTTGGCACACCAATCTTATGTGGATTAACTGTAAATACCGACAAAGGAATAGAAATACTGTTCCATTTTCCAGGTACTAATTTGATTGTATCTGTATTTTCGTTTGTTGCAATCAAATCTAAAAGGATACCTGTCAAATCGGGTGTCCATATATCAAGGTGAAGGGTATCATAAGTACTTACATTAATTGGAGCAGAAAATTGAACGCCCGCATAATCCAAAGGAGAATATTTAATAGTTGTGTCGCCTGTAATATTCAAATAAGTAGCTTGTGCTTTTTGTCCCCAACTCTGAAGCCATGTATCAGTACCAACAGCTGATGCATTTTGTGTATAATGACTACCAAATACAGACAGTACATTTGATGCATTTGCAGTTGGAGCAGGTGCACTTGTTGTAGGTATTGAACCCTTTGCTGCAACTACTAAATTTGCTGTAATAGTTCCAACAGAATAAGTTCCCGAAGCGGCTTGTGTAGCTGTGATAACAGTAGTTCCTGCACCAATAATTGTTACCGTATTGCCACTGATTGTAGCCACATTTAAATTGCTGCTAGTGTAAGTAAAGGCACCGGCACTATTGCTAGTTGGACTTGTTAAAGTAAATGGAGCGTCACCAACTGTTTTAGAAGGAACCACAAAATTACTGATAGTAGGTAATGTTCCTGTTCCTGATGCAGACCAGAAATATAAGTTATCAATGTATACGGTATTACTTCCATTTCCTAAATCAAACATCAACTGATTGATTTTACTCATCACAACAGGACTGAATTTAGTTAAAGGAATATCGAAGCTTGTCCACTGATTCAATATTGGTTTCAACGAGTCACCCACTTGCACAGTAGGAGTGCCTGTGTTAATCAAATTGATTCTCAAAGCAGCACAGTCAGGCGTATAAATATCGACGTGTAGATAACCTGCCTTAGATGCGTCAAGATTTCCAACAAGCTGAATGCCTTCAAAATCAAAGTTAGTATAGTGCATTGTGTTATTGCCTTGAATAGAATCGTAGGTTACCGCATTCTGACCTCCCCAATGTGTATCGAAATTTGTACCGGCTACATTTGTGTAGCTATCACTAAATAACGAGATTACACTTGAAGCATTTTTTGTAGGAACAGGTGCGGCAGTTGTAGGCGAAGGATAAGATACAACTAATGTAGCACTCGTAGATGCAGCAGAGTAACTACCAGATGCTGCCTGTGTTGCAGTTATCAAAGAAGAACCTGCACTCTTAACAGTTACTGTATTACCGCTGATAGTTGCAACGTTTGTATTACTACTTGTATAAGTAAATGCTCCGGCACTTGTACTTGTAGGAGGGGTAAGCGTAAATGGTGAAGCTCCTACTAATTTGGCAGGAACGGTAAATGCACCTAATGTGGGCTTACCTGATTTTTGAACAAAGTAAATATTTTGCAAATAAATAGTACCGGAGATGCCCTGAGGAGTAACTCCTGCATTATTCCCTATAAAGTTGAACTGTAATAATTTACTTAAATCACAAGGGGAATTCGGTGCACCTAATTTGTGGGGATTAACTGTAAAAACAGTTAACGGAATAGATATACTATTCCATTTATTAGGTGTCAACTTAATAGTATCTGAATTTTCGTTAGTTGCAATTAGATCAAGGAAGATACCTGTTAAACTAGGTGTCCAAATATCTAAATGTAGGGTATCGTACGTACTTACATTGATAGGAGACGAAAACTGTACACCTGCATAGTCTAAAGGTGAGTACTTAATAGTTGTGTCGCCTCCTATACTCATATAAGTGGCTAATGCTTTCTGTCCCCAACTTTGAAGCCATGTGCCCTTTCCGGCTGCTTGAGAAGCTTGTGTGTAATGACTACCAAACAACGACAATACGTTAGATGCGTTTGCGGTTGGAACTGGAGCTGCTGTCAAAGGCTGTGCATGAACTCTTAGCATAAACACTAAAAGGCAAGCCAATAAAAAGTACTGTTTTTTCATCTTTTTTGTTTTAAGTTAGAAATAATTTGTTGTCTCTCAACTTTTTCTTACTATAAACTACTAATGGCAAATAATCGTTAGTATTTTTAGCAAGATGCAGTACTTGAGATTTTGAAATGTAAAAGTAGTTGGTTAAAATCTCATACACTACAAGCTTAACACATCAATACTACATCCTGTTCAAAAATTATTCTTTTTAAAATATAAAAAGAATACATCAACAGTACATCAAGTAAATAAAGTGTCACTACATCAAGTACAGAATAGGGAGAATCTCTTTCTTCATTTTAAGATTTCTACTAGAACAGTGATCAACAATTGAGATGTATTGATGGGTGCATTCTATTGAAGTTACAGACTCACTTATCAGGATTTATTTAGAAAAACAATACTTTATTGCAGATCAAATAAATATTGATTGACATTACCTAGTGAGGCTATTTACCAAAATGAACACAAATGGTTAAAATACCTATAAGAGTTTTATTCCCTTACTAGTTTGGTGGCTTCAATTTTTAGAGCATTTTATTTGCACTCAATAATAATTAATACATAAATAATTGATCAATCTAAAAATCGAAGTGCTTTATATCTTGAATGGTAAAGTTTTTCAAATAATTTCAGTATTTAATAGCACCAAATACATTTTTATTGTATTTTTATTCTTATGACAACAATAGCTTTCTACAATCTTAAGGGTGGCGTAGGAAAAACAACTTCCGCAATCAATCTTGCATATTTAGCAGCAAAAGAAGGATTCAAAACATTGCTTTGGGATCTTGATCCTCAAGGGTCTTCCTCCTTTTATTTAGGGGTAAATACCTCTGTAAAAAATGAATCAAAAAAGGTTTTGAAGAGTGATATTGATTTAATTTCTACTGTTCAAAATTCAAATTATCCTAAATTATGGGTTATCCCGTCCGATATTTCTGCTCGTCAGGCAGATGTATTATTGAGTGAAGGAAAGCAAAGCAAAAAAAGACTCAGTCACTTGATTAATTCATTGAAAGGTGAATATGACTTAATAATCATTGATTCTCCTCCCGGAATATCACTTTTACATGATAACATTTTTAATGCTGCAAATTGGGTTTTAATGCCAAACATTCCGACAACACTTTCAATTCGTTCATACGAGACAGTATCTAAATATTTTGAAGAACAAGAATTTGATCAAGAAAAGTTGAAGTGCTTTTTTAACATGGTTGATAAAAGAAAGAATTTACATCAGGAAACAATCAATTATTTTAATAATCAGAATGAATTATTTTTCAAAAGCTACATACCCTATTTGAGTGATGTAGAAAAAATGGGCGTAAATGAATCTCCTTTAGAAGTTTTTGCAAAAGGAAGCTTTGCTGCAAAATGTTATCGTGAGTTATGGGAAGAAATAAAAGAAAAATGCTTTCTTTCGAAGTCGAAAAATAAATAAGGGGTTAACACTTGTCTTTCACTGATTGTAAATTCTACATAGAGTTTTACACCTTTTAAGTTGGCTAATTAGTTAAATTATAGTATTTAATCCATTATAAAATCACCTTTACCGATAATTGACAACCATAGATACAGCGTTTTAGTTAGGTAGGATATCATTGAAGATACACATTTTGAGTACTGACATTATGAAGAGAATTTTGTTTTTGATCACTTTTTTGTTTTTTATTTCTTTTAATTCTTGGGCAAAACATGAAAAAGGAGGGTGGGTATTATACGAATACGTAGGTGCCGGAACTACAGCAAACACATCTATTTATAAAATTACTGTTTATGTATTCTATAGTTGTACTGCAACAGGCCCGAGAGGTGTGGATGTTGGCATTTATGATGGTGTGACAAATTCATTAATCTCTAAAAAGTCATTTCAAACAGAAACAGCAGAAGGGAGTGTCAATAAAACTACTTTTAGTCCTTGCTTAAGTCCTAAACCTACTGCAGGCACAGGGAATACCTGTTATTTAATTGACACCTATGAAGAAACGGTCACCCTAAATAATAATTCGAATGGGTATTTGATTGGTGTAAATACTTCGGGGCATCGAGTGGACAATTTGATGAATATTGTGAACTCTGGTAACACAAGTCTTGCAATGTGGGCAAGAATTCCGGGCACAATTAATGGAGTGGATTATCATACTAATTCAAGTCCTGTATTTCTTTTTAAGGATACTGTAATTATATGTTATGGAGGATATTTTGAATATCAGTTCACTGCTGTTGATAATATAGATCATGATTCACTTTCCTATTCTTTTGGTAATGGACATGATGGAGCATCTGTGTCTACCCCACCTTATCCCTCTGTAACTTACTCATCGCCTTACTCTGCTAAATTTCCGTTAGGTAGTAAGGTCACAATTGATGAATCGACAGGATTAATATCAGGAATTGCCCCTGTATCTACAGGTGAATATATTATTGATGTATACGTGAAGGAATGGAGAAATGGCATTTTGATTGATTCTATTAAAAAAGAATTGCAGATTGATGTTAATGACTGTACGTTGTTGAGTGCAGAACTTCAAAAAGTATATGTAAATTGTGATAGTTTTACATTATCCTTCCAAAATCTATCTACAGCATCAAATATTACAAATTATGTTTGGAATTTTGGAGACACTTTAAGTGCCTCTAATACAAGTGGTATTCCGGTGGTATCGCATACTTTTACAAAAGCAGGCGACTACACTTTGAGTCTTCATGTTTCTAATAATGACGGATGCAATAATACCGCTACAGCCAAAGTAAAAGTTTATCCCGGATTTACACCTAGTTTTAAAACAATTGGAAGCTGTTATCAGTCTCCTATTGAATTTTTAAATACCACTTATGCAAAATATGGTATTGTGAACAGTTGGGAATGGAACTTTGGTGATCCCCGTTTTGCAGCAACCGCCGATAGTAATGTCTCCTATTTGGCAAATCCTTCGCACTATTACGGTAAACCACAAACGGCAACAGTAATTATGCAGGTTGGAAGTTCAGTAGGCTGTTTTGGCAGTGACACTATGCAAGTTGTAATTAATGATAAGCCATATATCAGTTTATTTCCTCAAACGGATACAGTTATTTGCGATAAGGATTCTTTAAAGATTATTGCACAAACAACTGCTACTATTTTTAGTTGGTCTCCTCAAATAAACATGATTGATTCTACTACACTTACTCCAATTGTTTTCCCAAAAACAAATACAGTATATACTTTAACTGCAAAACAAGGAGGTTGCGTTGATACGGCTAGTGTTAAAGTAAATGCGGTTCATTATATTACGGTTTCATTCAATCCTGATACAATTCATGCTTGTAAAAAAGATAGCATTTTAATGAAACCTAAAACACTAGCTTCAAGCTTTTTATGGACAGAAAGTGGAAGTGTCAAAACGCTAAATGATTACAGTATTTCTACACCTAAAGCCTCGCCAAATGATGACATTACAACTTACAAGGTGTTTGCAAATTTGGGACGTTGTCCTGCAAATGCTTCTGTAACTGTTTATTCGTCTCCTCATCCACAAGCTAGCATTATAAATCCTGCTGCTGACACGACGATTTGTTTTGGTGACTCCATTAAATTAATTGGAAATAAAGTAGGGGCTTATGCAGTTTGGTCCCCTTCGAATGGGTTGGATAACAATTCAATACTTGCACAAATGGCTAAGCCTACTACTTCAACTACCTACACTTTAACGGTAACAGATACGCTTTATTGTCCGACACCCGCTTTTGATTCTATTACTGTAAACGTTATTCCATCCTTTTCTGTTACCGCAGGTAACGATACAACGGCTGTTGTTACAGAGCCCTTACAATTATTTGCATCTATAACAGATACCTCCTTCAAATATCCTGTTACTTATAAGTGGACGCCAACTAATTTTTTAAATAATCCAACCTTACAAAATCCTGTTTTAACTGCTAATTCGCCTGCATTTGACACATTTCATATTACTGCCACTACTACTGATCATCATTGTGTAGGCACGGGTAAAATATTTATTAGGTTCTTTTCTACAAAGCCAGACATTTTTGTTCCTTCTGCATTTCTTCCTAACGGAATTACGCCTAATAGAATACTAATTCCTACTCCTGTAGGCATTGCACATTTTGAATATTTTAAAGTATTTAATAGGTGGGGACAATTAGTTTATAGCACAACTAGAGTAAATGAAGGTTGGGACGGTACAATAGGAGGGATCATTCAAAACAGCGGTACCTATGTTTATATTACTCAGGGAGTTGATTATCAAAAAAATATAGTAACACGGAAGGGTACCGTTGTGCTGATAAGATAAGATTATTCTTAGTTTGCACACAAATTATTTGACTACAAAGGAACACATGGGTCAGCATACATTTCTGACACCTTACTTCAAATAGTTGTATTTAAAGCACCTGTGTTCCTTTTTTTACACTGTTTTCTTTATAGTAACTCACCTTACGCAACAATTAATAAAGAATATTAAGTCTAATTTATATTCTTCAACACAAAGACACAAATACTCAAAGTAGCTCAAAGAAAAAATGAAGTATTGATACTTATGAAGTGCTTTAAAAAACTTAGTGCCTTTGCGACTTAGTTTCTTTGTGGCAATAGAAATAAAAAAAGACAAAAAAACATTTGATTAAATCTATGCGTAAGGTTAGATAGTAAAAAACTTTAGTTTTAATAGAAGTTACAATGCTTATTCTATGGTGGGAAGATATTCAAAACTGTCAAAATCAGCAGGTGTTTCGCTGCTTTTGCCATTACCTGTTGCATAAATCCCCATCAATACGCCATTGTAACCACCTGTTACTTCAGTTCCTAAGAATTTTGTATTGATAACACCTACCTTGATTTCTGCTCCAGATGCATCTTTATAGAAAAAAGAATAAAGTTTCTTATCTCCCTTAACAATCAAAGTCGTAGTTCCTGCTTGTAAAGGGATCTCTTTTATGATTTGATGTAGGCTATCTAAAGTATATTTTAAATTAAGAAACTTTGACCCATTTTTACGTGAAACATAAAAGTCGTAATGAAACAAATTAGTCATCAACAACGTTAAACCTGCTTCTTCATTCTCATTGGTTGGATTAAAATCAAGTGTTATTGAGGTTGTAAATTTAAAATGCTGTTGACGTTTGGCAACGAAAGCAGGCGATTCTAAATCATTCAATGTATAACGACTTCCTTTTAGGCGCAAAAAACCTGCACGTTCTTTCAAAGAATAGTTCGTCGAGTCAGGATTTCTTAAGTATATCCAATCAAATCCTAAACTCTTTTCACTAAAATCATTTTTATATGGTTGATTATATAAGGCGTTACCTGCTTCTAAATTTGGAGGACTCTGCTTAATAAATTCTTGTGTTTGACCATTCTGATTTACTACAGGCCAATCACCCGTTTTCCATTCAACAGGGGTAAGGCATGTTTCTCTACCTATAAAATGTATTCCATCTACTGCAGGACGAAAACCTAAATGCACCATCCACCAACTTTTATCAGCAGCCTGAACCAAATCTGCGTGCCCTGTACCCTGAATAATACTATAAGACATCCGATTGGTGAGTATTGGATTGTGTGGACAACTTTCATAAGGTCCCCAAATATTTTTACTCCTACTAATTGCTACAGAATGACCATAAGCGGTTCCTCCTTCAGCAGTTTGCAAATAATAATATCCATCCTTTTTATACATGTGTGGACTTTCAACATAACTGCCACCACTACCTTTCCAAATTTCTTTTACTTCTGATAATCTTTTGCCTGTCTTAATATCAATTTCGCTCTGATAAATTGCCCTAGGGTCAGTTGGATGATGAGCTCTGTTGGAAATGAAATATGTTTTTCCATCTTCATCAAAAAATAAAGACGGATCTATCCCATTTTGATCCACAAAAATGGGGTCACTCCAAGTACTTGCGGGATTAGTTGTAGTTACATAAAAGTTATGATATTGCCTATCTCCCGTAACATTGGTTACTACCATATAAAAAGTTCCGTTATTATATCTAATGGTAGGGGCATAAATCCCATTGGAAGGCAAGGCGTTTTTGAGGGGTAATTGACTTGCTTTATTCAATACATTACCAATTTGTGTCCAATGAACTAAATCTTTACTATGCCAAATTGGAACACCTGGAAAATATTCGAAACTGCTATTAACTAAATAAAAGTCGTCACCTACACGGCAAACACTAGGGTCGGGATAAAACCCTGGAATTACAGGATTGCGGTAACCTTGTGCAGTAACATAATTGAAAAACATAGTAACACCGAGGAAAAGGCAACATCCTATCTGCTTAAAAGATAATTTCATTTTAGTTCTAAATTTGAGGGGATAAAATTATCAAATAATCAATTAAGTAGTTAATCTGAATGTGTACAAAAATGTTCCTGATGTCTCAAATTCTATCTCATCAAGAAGTTTTACTATTAGAAATTCAATGCTCAAACTAATCATCACAAGAGTTTATAGTTTATAAACGTTCATCACCAATTAAGTATGTCTACCACAACGGTCATAGGTTTATCAATAAAGAAACCTAAAGATTAGAATACATTTTAGATACTTACTAACCTATTAGGTTAAGAAATCCTTGTGTTCCTTGCTTTTCCTTAGTTTGCCTTTGCTAAAACCTCCTGATTATTTATTATCATTCAAATTCTATCAATTGAAACTTATGAATTAAAGAAAAAGTGCGTTTTTTTAGGTAAACTTCATTTGTAAACAGAAATAAAATCAAAGGGTACTTACTTTTTTTGCGTAACATCCTTATTTTTACGGCATCCTCCTACCCTATCACTTTCACAATAACAACAATTTATATAGTTACAATTTTACCATGCTTCAAAAAAACAAGGCAATTCTTAATAATTACGAAGAAGCGATTCAGTTGGAATGGCTCGAAACAAACGGATTAGGCGGGTGGTCAGGTTCTAGTATTATTGGTTGTAATACGCGCAGATACCACGGACTTTTAGTAGCAGCTACTAGGCCACCTACTGAAAGAATGGTACTTGTATCGAAAATTGACGAGACAATTTGTATTAACAATGAGCGTTTTGAGTTGGGTGTAAATAATTTTGGTGATGCAGTCAATCCAAAAGGTCATCTTTTGCTTAACAAATTTACAAAGGGATTATTTCCTGAATGGACGTACGAATGGAAGGGTGTTGCCATCAAGAAGACGATTGCAATGGTTCAGGGGGAGAATACGACACTTGTTCTTTATACGGTTATTAAGGCCCCAAAAAGCCTAACTCTCGAACTTCAGCCATTTATTGCTGCAAGGGGATATCATGAACTGCAAAATGATAAAAGTAATTTGTGGTGGGATGTAGATTTTAAAGACGGAATATTTAAAAATCATCCTTTTCAGGATTCAACTAATATTTTTATTTCTGTTCCGGGGGCAACTTATCAGCATCATCCCAATTGGTTTGAACATTTTAATTATGATGAAGAGAAAAAGCGTGGATTAGATTTTAAGGAAGACCTATTAAATCATGGAACACTATCGGTACAACTGAAGAAAGGACAAACAATTGGTATTATTATATCTACAGAAAACCCTCAAGGAAAAAATGCCATCGAATTATTTGAAATAGAACTAGCTCGCAAGAAAGCGCTTCTCGAAAAACAGCCCGACAGTGAAACCGTTCGGCAATTAATATTAGCCGCCGATCAGTTTGTAGTTAAAAGGGATGATAAATTAAAGACAATCATTGCAGGATATCATTGGTTTACAGATTGGGGAAGGGATACAATGATTTCTTTGCATGGAATTTGTTTGACGACTAAAAGGTTTGACGATGCAAAAAAAATCCTTTCTGCTTTTGCTAAGAGTGTGAGTATGGGAATGCTGCCAAACCGTTTTCAGGATCATGATCAATGTCCACAATATAATAATGTGGATGGAACGCTTTGGTTTTTCGTAGCCATCTATAAATATTATTTGGCAACTAAGGATGGACAATTTGTATTGAAAGAGTTATTGCCTGTATTAACAGATATTATTAACCATCATTTTCAGGGTACAAGATATAACATCAAAGTTGCAGATGACGGTTTGCTTTTTGCAGGCGAACAAGGGCAGCAGCTAACATGGATGGATGCAAAAATTGCTGATTGGGTAGTTACTCCTCGCATGGGAAAACCTGTAGAAGTTCAGGCATTATGGTACAATGCACTCCGAATTTACAGTGAATTATTACATATAGATAATCAACACGAATCTGCCGCACATTTTGCAACAAAGGCTCTTATTGCTCGACAAAGCTTTAAAAAGATTTTCTGGTATGTAGAGGGCAACTATTTATACGATGTAATTGATAAAAATAATAATCAGGATACTTCCCTCCGTCCTAATCAATTGTTTGCCATTTGCCTTCCTTTTGCCCTAATTGAAAATCAAGAAGCAAAGGCTGTTTTGAAGATAGTAGAGGATAAATTATATACGCTTGTGGGCATCAGGACGCTTCCTGTTTCCGATTTAAGATATGTGGGCGAATATGGAGGTGGATTATTTAAGCGCGACTCAAGCTATCATCAGGGAACGGCTTGGAGTTGGCTTTTAGGACCATATATCGATACCTTGATTAAGGTAAAGGGAGCTAAGGGAAAAGCGCAGGCTAAAGTAGTCATTCAAGAATTTGCTCATCACCTTGAAGAGGGCTGCATTGGAAATATTTCTGAAATCTTTGACGCAAATGCACCTCATCATCCAAAAGGTTGTGTTGCACAGGCGTGGAGCGTGGCAGAATTGCTGAGGGTAATTATTGAGTATAAGCTTTATTAGTAGGGATGCAGATTTCAGGATTCAAGTTTCAAAATTCAAGTAACCTACAAATTGCTATTAGCAACTAACAAATATGCAGCCTACATCCTGCAACCTACAACTCGTATCTAGTTTCTTTGCCCTCCTCCTCCACTCCTCGATCCTCTAAAGAACGATGGCATAGCTTGTTGTGCCTGTCCTGCAAAATTGCGAAGATTATAGGCAAATGTCAGACTGAAATATTGCTTCAAAACATTCCCCTGAATATCCTGTATCGTATTGTTAGTAACGGTTCGTGTTACACTTGCATTTTTATTCAGGATGTCATACATTGCTAATTTCAATTCCCCATTCTTTTTCTTAAAAAGTAATTTACTGATGTAAGCATTCCATAATGGAACTGATAAATTGTATCCTGAAGTCCGACCTGAATAATAAGTATAAGTGAAGTCGTTGCTAAATACCCAACCTCCATTAAATGTATAGGACGGCTCGATCCAAAAGCTTTGACTAAAATAATGTGTGTTTGTTTGAGGTAGCAATGAGTTCTTTGCCATGCTATACGAAGAGTTACTATTGAAATTCAAATCAAATTTTTCGTTGATATTCATAGTCCATCTAACTGTTTCTCCAATAGTAGTATTATAAGTATTATTAGTCACATCGTTAATGATACTTAAATTTCTGCTATTACTAAAGTTCGTCGTAAAATTCAGGTTACTCTTAGGATTGTCGAGCTGAAAACCATAATTAAAAAAGCCATTGACACTATAAGCCCCACTTTTATTTACATAAGTTGTCCGCTGCGTACCAGCCTTTGGACCTGAAGTATATTGTGTAATACTCGAGATGATTCCATTGTTTGTTGCATTAAAATTGACCATGGCAAAGATGTTTCTAAGTTTAAATACATCAAAAGAAGAAAAAAATAGGCGAAGCGAACTTACAAATGCCTGCTTCAAATCGGGATTACCTGTTGTAATGTTTGTTTGATTACTATTATCTGGCACAGGTTGTAATTGTGTTAGAGAGGGTGCAGAAGTTCGACCATTATAATTAATTCGAAGATTGGTAGTTCGGGTAAAGTTGTACATAAAGTTAAGGGTAGGGTACATGTTTGTATAGCTTCTACTAATTGGCATGGTATCGTTTGTTCTATTTGTGCTGCTTAAATTAGCAAACTGAACACCATTTGTGATGCCTAAATTAAATTTTGCGTTCTGCAACCGATAGCCTAGTGTTAACCTGCTACTTTCATTAATGTTCTCAAAATTATTTGTCAAACTGTCAACCGCTACATTATAGTCACCCAAACTATTGGGTGCGTAAGTGTTTTTGTTTGATGTACTGATACTATAATTATGATTTGCGCCTAATTCTAATAACTGATTCTTTGCAATAGGATGCGTATAAGAAACGGTTGCACCAATATTTTGTGCATTACTTGCCGTTATGTTTTGTTGGTCAACTTTTCTTGTCAAAACATTATTGAATGATTGAAAGTTGGTGATAGAGTTATTAAAACCCGTTCCATCATTACTATTTCCTCCGCCATTAACATGAATTGATATTGTTTGTCCTTTTTTATGAAAGCGATGCCTGAACAATACTTCAATTGTTCCATTATACCCCTTATTTTCGGTATTCACCTGTTGATTTACTTTACTAATTGTATCTGCTTTAATGGTAGTATTTGTTCCTGCATGGGTATTTACCGTACTCTCCTGATAGCTGCCATTTGGACGAATAATCATTGAATTGTTACTATCAATCGGTAATTCGATATTATAATTAAAACGATAGTTTTGATTCTTGTTCAAAGAAGAAGTGACAAGGTTCGCAAATTGTGTTGAATCAGGATTATTACCAAACCTTTGGGTAAGACTGTTTGACTGATTGTTGATGGCCACGTTATTATAAAAGCCACTACCATAAGCATCTGTCTTTTTACCCCAAACATCCCTATAATTTAACCCTCCTGCCCAAATTGTAGTAATACCATTGCTGCTATTACCACCACCTAGTCCTCCTATGCCTCCACCTCCACCACCACGACCTGCTACTCCCAATATATCCTGAACACTAAATGCCTGCTTGTTTATATCGTTACCTTCGGCTAATAACGATAATTGTTGATTGTTATTAAATCTGCTCAAGTTCAAACTGCTTTCGTAACGTCCTTCATTGCCCCCACCTGCCATAGCTTTGCCAAAATATCCTTTCCGTTTATCTTTTTTGGTAGTGATATTAATTGTTTTTGTCCTCGATCCGTCGTCAAATCCACTAAATGTACTTTGATCACTCTGTGCATCATAAACTTGAATTTTATCTACTACATCAGGAGGCAGGTTTCTTGTGGCCATCTTTGGGTCGTCGCCAAAAAACCTCTTCCCATCTACTAATACTCTTTGTACAGTCTCGCCCTGAGCGGTTATTGTTCCATTTTTTGCAACCTCAACACCAGGTAATTTCTTTAATAAATCTTCCACTACGGCATTCGGTTTTGTTTTAAAGCTACCTGCATTGTATTCGATGGTATCTTTTTTAATTACAATTGGCGATTCTGTAACTATCACCTCTTCCAATTCATTGGTTTTTATTTTTAAATAAACATCTCCTAAATCAATCAATAGCTTTTCTTTATTTAGGGCTATCTTTCTGCGAAAAGTTTTATACCCCTGAAAAGTAATTTTGACTAAAAAGGTTCCCATTGAAATATTTTTTAGTTCAAAGCTGCCATCTTCATGCGAAAGTCCAAAGACTTCAAGTGTAGAATCTTGTGCATCTAAAACAGTAATAGAAGCCGAGCTTAGCGACTGATGACTAACGCTATCTATTAAGCGCCCCTTTAAAGTACCTCTTTGTGCTATTACTGAATTGGAAAAGAAATAAAGAGCGATTATTAAAAACAGGTAATGCTTATTCATGATTTTATCTATTAGCGAAATGATCGTTGTATGTAATTGATTAGAATTATACATCTAAAATTATTCGAGCAAACTAAAGCTTTGTAGTTTAATAAAGAGGGTATTAATCGGTGAGTATAAATTTACAATTGTTTAAATTGGGTGTGATGGAATTTTATGAAAATAGTTTACTACTCAGGTATTTTTACCACAGGGTACAAGGTTTTGAACAAAGGAACACATGGAACAGTATTCTTTTTAGGTACTTACCTGCCAATTTTTTAAAAGGAAGTCCTTGTATTCCTTATTTTTTCTTCGTTGCTTTTGTGGTAAAACCTCCTGAGTAGTAACGAAAATAATGATTTGATTAAGAAGTTAGCTATCTCTATTTATAAATTAAGAAACTCACATACATAAAAGTATGAAAATACTAATTATTTTTATATACCCGCACTCACCCTTTACCGCTATTATATCCAAAGTCTCTATCATCAAATCCTCTTTTACTGCCATTTATTTTCAGGAGCAGTAAAAGAGACCTCTTTAGGCCATTTCTTTTTACGGGAGCAGTAAAAGAGACCTCTTTAGGTCATTTCTTTTTACAGTGGCAGTAAAAGAGACCTCTTTAGGTCATTTCTTTTTACAGGAGCAGTAAAAGAGACCTCGTTAGGTCATTTCTTTTTACGGGAGCAGTAAAAGAGACTTCTTTAGGTCATTTCTTTTTGCGGGAGCAGTAAAAGTGAATTAATTAATAACTAACGTCACGCGGCATTTAAACACTTAATAAAGATTTACCACAATAGGCACATAGAATTTTATTCTAGTTTAGATAAGAAAACATAGAAAAAAAGTTTCACTTTTTTACACTCGAGTCTATGTGAACTTAAAGTGAAACGCTTTTTTACCTTGGATATTGTTTTCTTTGTGCCCTATGTGACTATGTGGTAACCATTTTTTTGTAATTTTTGAACTTGCGTAAGGTGAGTTAATAACTACTATAGTTCCAATAAATAATTAGTTCCATATTTTTCAGTCTCGCGTTAGTTAGCGATTAAAAAAACAAATGATTTTTTATTTTAAATTCATTACTCCCACCTTCGTTTCTGTCACAATAAAAATGTGATTATTTAATCCTCAAAATTTCATTGTATGAATATTAATTGGACACGTTCGGATGATTTTTTTAACATCATTACAGATGGTAATTACATTTTAAGTAAAAGGATATTTGACAGCTATGATGCAAAAATACATGCAGGCATCACCGACCCCGATATCCTGACTCTTTACACTAATAATCATCCGTATTGTATTGCTTACGATACCGCCTATGGTGTTTGGGATAGTTTAAAGAGTAGTAATAAGGGAACTACACATTGTGTTGTGCAATTGACAAACCTATTAATGTCAACTAAAGCAAAGGCTTGGGATACCGCTGTTCAGCAAATCTATCCTCAAGGCACATCTAATTATATCTCAATATTTCCTAATCATCGTACCCCTTTTCAAACAGGTACAATATTGAGTCGGATAATTGCCATGCAAAATTTAGTTACTGCAATTGGTTCAGATCTAACACTTGCAGCTGTAAAAACCTCTTTACAAACTTTTTTAACCCAATTTACAACGGCTCGGACGCAACAAGAAAATCAAATAATAGCGATAGATAAATCGATTAATGCTTTGGAAATTGCTCGCAAAAATGCAGGAAGTTTTATGCTTTTTGGATATGCCACCTTACTTGCCAAATATTTTCTCACTCCAAAGTCAATTGATATTTTCTTTCCTATTGAATATTTGACAAATACTAAACAATCTATTTATATCAGGACGCTGACAAATCAAACACCTGATTTTCTTTTCAAACATAAATTTGATATTGAAAAGCAAACAATAGAAGTCATCAATAGTGGTGATAATGTTTACAGGATTTATTTCACTAATGGATTGACGGATAAACTAACCGCAGGAGAGTTGTTTATAGATGTACAACCCCATACTTCTAATAGTTACAATCCTGCATTAATGAATTATGCCGATGGCAGACGACATTGCTATGTGTTAAACATGAGTACAGGAACAGCAAATGTGGAAGTAGATATTTCATAAATCCCTATCTTACATTAAAATACAAAAAATGCCTTCTTATCAATCGCCTTTTTATTTACAAAAAGAATACGGTCATCTCAATGATGACAAGGAAAAAATGTTCGAACTCGCAATCAAGGAACACCCCGAAGACAGGCACTTGCTATTGATTGTGCAAGCAGGAGAGCTTTTTTGCAATATCCCAAAACGTCCGCTGTGCTGCGAAATATGCGAAATAGTAATCAAAGAATCTACTGATATAAACTTACTTGGTTGGGCTTATCGGTTTGCAGCATGGATTTATCAAGAAGATAATAAAGACTATACGAGTGCCTTGAATTGCTTTTTGAAATTGATAGAAATAGAGCCTGATGAAATTGAGATTATGATTTCGATTGGAACTTCATATAGAATGCTAAAGAAATATGAAGAAGCATTAGATTGGGCATTAAAAGCGCAAAAAGATGAAGATTATTTAGATCAGGCATTAGAACTTTTGGGAGACATCTATTTAGAAAAAAATGAATTTGACCTTGCATTGGAATGTTATAATAAATGCCTTGAACTAGATCCACCTTCTGCTAATCTGTTGAGTAATATCGGGCTAGTTTATTATCATAAGAATGAATTTGAGACTGCCCGAAATAAGTTTCATGAAGCAATTAAACTAAATGATAAGTGGGAATACTTTCCCTACTTTATTGGGATTTGTTGGATGGCAGAAGATGATTTTTATCGGGCAATGGATTATTTTAATAGGGCATTAGTACTGCATCCAAACATGCCTGAAGCACTAAATGGCATTGCCAAGTTGTATTATGATCATGAAGGCGATTATAAAGTTGCTATAGGGTACCTTGAAAAAGCAATTGAAGAATCTACCGAGCCGCTTTCAGAAAATATGATACTTATCTATCAAAATCTTGGAAAATTAAATTCACAAATGTTAAATAAAGAAAAGGCAGACTATTATTTCAGGAAATCTTTCGAATGTCAAGGCTTAGAAGTATTATATGATTTTGGAAAAGACCAGTTAGGTTTCGGCGATGACCATTAACTATTTAAACTTAAAAACAACTCCAAAAAAACAGTTACTTTTATTAAACAGCTAATAATACTTTTTAAACCCACCTAATTACGTTAAAGTACTTACTTACAGCAACTGATGACAAGTCAATTCCTTCGACTTGTTATTAGAAATAGTATTTTTTACAAATAATTCAATATTTATTATTGCGAAATAAGAATAATTAGTATTTGGTGACAGAAATGTTACTAAACTTGCATTGTTTTTAATCAAACAGTTTCTTGATGCGTATAATTTTAAATTAATTACTTCTTTCTTGTTGTCAGTCTCAACACAATTTCAAGCAATTATTATCCCTATTACATTTTAACAATGCGCAAATTATTTATAGCTTTTTTTCTTCTTCTTTCCATTCAAATATTCTCTCAAACTCGACCTTTCAATAATGAATGGATCGATTATAGCAAAACTTATTATAAGTTTAAAGTAGGTAATACCGGATTGTATCGTATAACTCTGTCATCACTAACTTTAATTGGCTTGCAAAATATACCTGCAGAACAATTTCAGTTATGGCGAAATGGTAAACAGGTACCACTTTACACGACTAATACCACAGGCACACTTGGGGCTAGCGACTATTTAGAATTTTGGGGAAAGAAAAATGACGGCAAAGCTGATAAATATTTATATAAGGATACGACCTATCAATTGAGTGATCGATTAAGTTTACAAACAGATACTGCTGCTTTTTTTCTTACGGTAAATCCTTCGCCTTCAACATCAAACCCTAATTTAAGGTTTGTGTCTGTCACTAATACGATACCGGTCAATCCTCCTGCACCCTTAACATCATTTGACTATACTCAGTATATTGATTTCCAACAGAATATTAATCCTGGCACTGCACAAAATGCAGGTGAATATGTCTATTCATCCTCCTATGACAAAGGTGAGTTTTGGGGTTCCCAATTAATACAACAGGGATCACCGCTAAGTGTTCCTATCAATAATTTATATGCAGTTACTACAGGTGGAACCGCAACGATGCAAGCAGGATTTGTAGGTACTATTATTGGAACTAGGGCTATTCAACTTAACTTTAATAACGATATTACGAATGTAGTAAGTGGCACACTATCTGATAATGGCGAAATGACACCCGGTATCCTTTCTAATGCCAATATTCCATTGAGTACACTAAATGGTAATCCTACAAGTTTAAATATCAAAATAACACCATCTGATCCATCTCAATACCCTTATGATGCGGTGGTTTGTAGTTATATTAAACTTACCTATCCTCGTCAATTCAATTTTGGCGGGCAAACAAGCTTCTCATTTAACTTACCTTCCTCTACTACGAACAACTATCTAGTAATTACTAATTTCAACTCAGGTAACGCAACCCCTGTTTTGTACGACTTCACTAATCAACTTCGCTATCAAGCAAATACGAGTATTGCGGGTCAATTACAATTTTTATTACCCGCTAGTACCACTTCTACTGATTTGTTATTGGTTAGTGAAGATGCTTCGGTTAATACGATTAATGTTGTAAATAGTTTACAACAAAGAAATTTTATTGACTATTCAAATCAATCAAATCAAGGTGAATATCTCATCATTTCCAATAAAATACTAGGGCTTAACAGTGGAGGTGCTGTTGATAATTACCGTGCTTACAGGAGTAATACTATTGCTACAAAAGTTTGCGATATTGATGAATTGGTTGATCAATTTGCCTTTGGTATTAAAAAGCATCCGCTAAGTATCAAGAACTTTATTCGATTTGCCAATAATTCATTTACCAAAAAGCCATCTTATGTGTTTATAATTGGCAGAGGTGTTACTTACGAACAATATCGTATGAATCAAAGTTCGCCTTATGCCGATGCCTTAAATTTAGTGCCTACATGGGGATGGCCGGCATCTGATGCCATGCTTGTTTCTCCGGGAATGGATCCAAGTACTACAATTGGGATAGGACGACTATCAGCAGTAACTGCCGATGAAGTAACCACCTATTTAACGAAGGTAAAAGCGTATGAAACACAACCAAACAATTCTCAAACTATTGAAGCAAAAGGGTGGATGAAGAATGTGATACATGTTGCCGGTGCAGATGATCCGTCATTAAATGGCACACTAATCGCCTACTTAAACGGCTATCAAAATATCATAACGACACCTTCTTTTGGGGCAAATGTTTATAATTTTAATAAAACAACCACAGGACCGGTTACAGCTGTTGCAAATACACAATTGAACAATTTAATGACGAATGGAGTTAGTTTACTTACTTATTTTGGTCATGGCTCTTCTTCCGTTTTGGACTATGCCAATTTAAACGATCCTTCTATTTTTAATAATACGGGTAGATACCCGATGTTTTTGGTAAATGGCTGTAGTGTGGGAAATTTCTTCGACTTTGATCCTTCTCGATTTATCAATTTAACAACAATTGCCGAAAAATACATTTTTGCACATGAAAGAGGAGCAATAGGATTCATAGGAAACTCTCATTTTGGTTTGACTAACTATCTAGATACTTATACAACCGGTTTTTATAACTCGCTAGACAATGCTGGATATAATAGTGCCGTATCTAATAACATGAATGCAGCAATTGCTGCCTTGAAGTCGGGTGCAGGCAATAGTTTTAATGACTTTTATACTCGAACACATGCCGAGGAGACTATTTTAAATGGAGACCCTGCCATTAAAATTTATGGAAGTACTAAACCTGATTTCGTAGTTGAACAGTCGGGCGTTGTGTTGAGTCCTTCCATTATTTCAGTTGCCGATAAGCAATTTACGATGAAAGCTTACCTTTATAATATTGGAAAGTCAACAACTGACTCGTTTGTAAATGTATTGATTCAAAGGATTTATCCAAATGGGACAACTGAAGTTTTATATAATCAGAAAAGGGTAAATTTTGGATATGCAGATTCCGTTACATTAACAATACCAATTTTACCTTCAAGAGATAAAGGAACAAATAAGATAATCGTCACTATTAATGATGACAAGTTAATTGACGAGGCATCATTTAGTAATAACACAGTCACTTCTACTTTCGCCATATTCGATAATGGTATTACGCCTGTTTATCCATTTAAGTTTGCTATTGTAAACAAACAAAACATTCAATTAATAGCTTCTACTGCCAATCCTATTAAGGCATTGACAAATTACACAATGGATTTAGATACGACCGCACTGTTTAATTCTCCATTTAAAGTCACAAAAACCGTCTCTTCTATTGGTGGGGCAATTAGTTTCAATCCTAATATCACGTTTTCAGATAGTACAGTTTATTATTGGCGTGTAGCAGAAGTTCCTGAAAATGGCGGTGCGTATGTTTATAACAACAGTAGTTTTATTTATTTAAAGAACAGTCAGTCTGGTTTCAATCAATCTCATTTATACCAACATTTACAGTCATCTACAAGTAGGATGTATCTTGACAGCGCAAGTAGGCAATGGAAATACTTACCGGATAGCAACAATATAGTAATCAGACAAGCGGTATTTTCTTCTATCATGTTTGAGGATCAGTATTTTCAAACAATTATCAATGGACAATGGGGACCTGCAGTTGCCTGTGTTGGACATTCGGTAATTTTTAATATATATGATCCTGTCACATTGCTGCCATTGTATAATCAAACAATGCCTTCTACAACGCAGTCTGGCGATTTAGGAAGTTTTATGGGAAGTGCCCCTTATTGTAATATGGCCAATAGAATTTGGAATTTCGAGTTTCAAATGTTAGATACATCAGGCAGAAGGGCAGCAAGAGATTTTATCAAATGGATTCCTGCAGGCTATATTGTTACTGCAAGATTAAATTATGATGAACCAATTACATTTGTTGATACCTGGAAACGTGATTCGGTTTATTATGGTACAAATAACACTTTGTACAGTGCTTTTAAATCGATTGGATTTACGGATGTTGATTCATTTTATAAACCTAGAATTTTTGTTTTAATATTTAAGAAGAACACGCCAACTTTCCATCCTCAATGGGTATTTAGTAACGGTTTGACAGATGCCATTCAATTAAGTATCAATGTGGCTACACCTGATACTTTAGGCTACATCACTTCGCCTCAATTTGGCCCTGCAACTTCTTGGAATACTTTGAAATGGAGTGGATTACCTTCAGAAACGAAAGCAGGGGACGTGGTTAATATTAATGTTATTGGCGTTGATACAGTTGGTAATCAAACACAATTATTTACTTTCGACAACACCAAACAAGATGTTGATATATCATCGATAAATGCTTCTGAATATCCATATTTGTATTTATCAATGCGTAATGCTGACAGCATTAACCTTTCTCCGTATCAACTCCGCTATTGGCGATTATTGACAAATGCTATTCCTGAGGGCGCCCTAGCACCGAATGTCAAATTTATATTTACTGATACTACTAATAAATATACGAATACTGACACATTTAGTGTAGGGCAAAAGATTAATGCAGCTATTGCATTTAAAAATATCAGCGACACCACTTTTAGAGACAGTATTATCGTAAATATGCAGATTGTAGATAATAATAATAAAACAACTATTCTGCCTTTTGGCAAACTAAAGCGACTTGCCCCCGGTGATACTGCCCTAATTTATACCACATTTGATGCTACAAATTATATTGGAGCAAATACCCTATCTATCAATGTGAATCCGAATAATAGTCAACCTGAAGAATATCATTTCAATAACTTTCTGTATAAGAGTTTCTATGTGAAAAGCGATCAGATTCCTCAGTTAGATGTCACCTTCGATGGAGTTCACATTCTTAATAATGACATTATTTCGAGCAAGCCTACTATTAAAGTAAAGCTTTTTGATCAAACTAGATATTTGTTATTAAATGATACTTCCTTAGTTACTGTGCAATTATTATCTCCGGATGGTTCTCTTCGGAAAATAAAGTATGATAATGATACATTGAGATTTACTCCTGCAACTTCTGCAGGATCTGAGAATGCTGCATATATCGATTATACGCCTAGCTTATTACAAGATGGCTCGTATGAATTGATTATTACGGGTAAAAATAGAATGGGCGATGCTGCAGGAACACAACAATACATGGTCAAGTTTCAGGTACTAAACAAGCCTTCAATAAGTAATGTGTTCAATTATCCCAATCCATTTACGACCTCAACGGCCTTTGTTTTCACTTTAACAGGAAGTGAAGTGCCTCAGAACATAAAGATTGAGATACTTACAATAACGGGTAAAGTTGTAAAAGAAATTACCCGAGAGCAACTAGGAAATCTTCATATTGGCAATAATGTGACCTCCTATAAATGGGATGGAACGGATATGTTTGGTGCAAAATTGGGTAACGGGGTATATTTATATCGAGTAGTTACTAAGTTAAATGGTAATAGTATTGATAATTATTCTAACGTTTCTAAAAGTAGTAATAGTGCAAATACCGACCACTTTTTTACGGGTGGTTACGGAAAGATGTATCTAATGCGATAAGATACAATAACTTCGCCGCCATGCAAGCAGTAGGAATCGGGACAAGGGTCTTAAATTTTTTGATAGATACCATTATTATTTCCATCATCAGTGGATTGTGTTATCATGGATGGAACGTGTACGTACTTTTCTATGGTTATCGTGGATTCAACTTTGGATGGTACTTTTTTGGCATTATATTTATTTACTACACATTTTTCGAATTCATCTTTGCCCGTACTCCCGGCAAGTGGGCTTCGTATAGTAAAGTAGTGGATAGACAAGGTAACAGGCCTTCCTTTGCAAGTATACTTATTCGCAGTCTCACAAGAATAATTATCATCGATATGTTTTTCATCCCTTTTCTCGATAAGTCCTTGCATGATTATTTCAGTAAGACGGAAGTTGTGGAAGCTTAATAGAGTGATGAACTATGAGTGATGAGTGTACGCATCCCTTATAGGATTAATGACATGAAATTAACAAAACAAAATTATATCCCTTGTGTTCTTTTTGTTTACCCTAGTGACTCTTGTGGTAAAGCAATAAAATAAAAATAATATGGCAAAGATTGGAATTAATATAGTAACAGGTAGTCTGCAACAAGCAGAAGTGATTGTGGGCATTGACTTAGGAACCACAAATAGCCTCGTGGCAACGATTCATCCCGACACCAAACAACCTATAGCACTCAAGGAATTTGATAATAGTAGTCTAGTTCCAAGTATCGTGCATTTCGATTCTTTTGGGAATGCCTCGGTTGGTGAAGAGGCAAAAAAGTTTTTGGAAACAGAACCTCAAAATACCATCTTTAGTGCAAAGCGCTTGATGGGAAAAAGCTATAATGATGTAAAAACGAATGCAGGATTCTTTACTTATAAGGTAATTGATGACAATACGGATAGTTTGGTAAAGGTTCAGGTGGGTAATCAATTTTATTCTCCTATTGATTTGTCTTCCTATATCTTGAAGGAATTAAAGAAACGTGCAGAACATATTTTGAAGACCCCTGTTACAAAAGCCGTGATTACGGTACCTGCCTATTTCAACGATTCACAACGTCAGGCAACGAGGGATGCGGGAAAATTAGCAGGTCTAGATGTATTACGGATTGTAAATGAACCTACAGCGGCGGCCTTAGCGTATGGATTGGGACTAGAAAAAGATGAGGAGAAAACAATTGCTGTATATGATTTAGGTGGAGGTACTTTCGATGTATCAATCCTACGTATCACTAGCGGAATATTTGAAGTATTGAGTACTAATGGAGATACCTATTTGGGTGGCGATGATTTTGATCGTTTGATTATTCAATATTGGCTGAAAGAAATTGGTTTGTCGGAGGAAGAAATGCATCGCAACAAACAATTGGCACAAACCCTACGTTTGGTTGCTGAAGAGGCAAAGAAACACTTGAGTGAGCATAATTCTTTTGAGTTTGCTTCATCTAACCTTTTACCTTATACCTTAAGTCTTACCACTGAAAAATTTAATAAATTAATTCAGCCATTGATTGAAAAAACAATAAATAGTTGTGTTAATGCATTGAAGGATGCAGATTTAAAGGCAACTGATATTGATACAATTGTCATGGTGGGAGGAAGCACCCGAGTTCCTGCATTAAAGAATGCCGTGAGTGCATTTTTTGGAAAGCCTGTTAATGATTCAGTGAATCCTGATGAAGTGGTTGCACTCGGTGCAGCAATTCAAGCAGATATTTTAGCTGGAAATAATAAGGACTTCTTGTTACTGGATATTACGCCGTTGAGT
>CANCPA010000030.1 GCA_947379895.1 Chitinophagaceae bacterium
AGCCAATATCCTCGTGGAGTTAAGAAAGAAGAAATGGAAAAATTGGGCTATACTTCAAAGAAGATTATGGGGTATAGTTTAAGAACTGACAAATACAGATTAACTCTTTGGGTTAATGACTTTACTAGTAAGTCTCCTTTTGACCCTGCAAAGATTTATGCCAAGGAAATGTATGATTATGTAAAAGATCCATTAGAAAAAGTAAATGTTGCTGATGCTAAAGCTTACACAAATATTTACAAGGATATGTACAAGAAGATGCTTGAATTTTTTACATCTCAGGTAAGCAAGTAGTAAATAAGAATATATCATGATATAGTCATTTTAATTATATCATTAAAGGTTTTGTTAGTGCAATTCATGAATAACTCAGGAACTTTTTCTGGGTTATTCATTTTATTAATTAGGAATGTAAATTTGATAATATAATTTTAAGAAATGAAATCATTCTTTTGTTGTTTACTATCGGTAATTATTTCAATTTGTACTAATGCTCAAGAGTATAAAACCGAAACGAATATTCATTATTACGCTGATTCTATCAACAAGAAGGATGCATATACCGATGCTCAATGCACCCTCGACATTTATTATCCTCAAAATAAAAAGGACTATGCTACAATAGTTTGGTTTCATGGAGGTAGTATGACCGGTGGCGAGAAACAAATTCCTAAAACTTTAATGAACAAGGGATATGCAATTGTAGGTGTTGAATATCGTTTATCCCCGAAGGTAAATGCCCCTGCCTATATAGAGGATGCTGCTGCTGCAGTTGCTTGGGTATTTAAAAATATAGCTAAGTATGGAGGAAGTACAAAACTCATCTTCCTTTCAGGTCATTCTGCCGGAGGATATCTCAATTTGATGGTAACACTCGATAAGAGTTATTTAGCCAAATATGACATTGATGCAAATAATATTGCCGAAATTATTCCTTTTAGCGGGCAAGCAATTACTCACTTCACTGTTCGCAAGGAAATGGGTATTTCGAGAACACAGCCTATCATTGATAAATACGCTCCACTTTATTTTGTAAGAGCAGATGCCCCTCCAATGTTTTTGATTACAGGTGATAGGGAACAGGAATTGTTAGGCCGTTATGAGGAAAATGCTTACTTGTGGCGGATGATGAAATTGGTTGGACATACCCGAACTAAAATCGTAGAAATTCCTGGATACACACACGGTGGTATGGCAAAGCCTGCTTATCCTTTGTTATTAAAAGAAGTGGAAGATATGACCAAAGAAATAATGGATAAAAAGAAATAGAAACGAAATGAGAATAAAAATTACCTCTCTTTTATTGTTTTTATGTTTTTGTGCTTTGAGTCAAATCAATTCACAAACTACTTCTTTGATTGCTTATGATACTAGTGGAAAGCTTGCCTATTTAAAAGACTCAAAGGGAAATCAACTCCCCGACTTTAGTTATGTAGGCTATAAAAACAGTGAAGTCGCCATTCCTACAGTTGCTGTTGTAAAGACTGTTTATCCTGTGGCAGGAGATAATTTAGCAAATATTCAAAATGCGATTAATCAAGTAGCTGCGATGCCTGTAGGTAGTGATGGTTTTAGGGGTGCTATCTTATTTAAGAAAGGACTATATCAAGTGTCTGATACTATTCAAATTAAAACAAGTGGAATAGTACTTAGAGGTGAGGGTACCGATACTATTAATGGTACTCGCTTCTTGGCTACTACTCTCGCTCAATATACTTTATTTAATTTTCAAGGAAAAAGTGGAATCGCTGCTACAGGAACTAAACGAGCAACTTTAGACCCATATATTCCTTATGGAACCAATAAACTAACCGTAACGAATGCATCTAGCACTTTCAAAGTGGGGGATTCTATTTTAGTAGAACGGTTACCCGATTCTAATTGGATTAATTTATTGACAATGGCACAGTGGGGTTGGACCCCTTCAGGTTATAATGTCTATTTTCAACGAAAGATAACGGCAATAAGTGGTACATCTGTAACTGTTGATGCACCCTTTGTTGACAATATTGATACAAACTATGCAGTAGGTTCTGTGATGAAATATAAATCTCCTTCCTTACAAAATTGTGGTATCGAGAACATGGCTTTACTTTCTGCCTACACTTCCGATACTGCAGAGAATCATGGTTGGGATGCCATCGAAATTGATAATGCTATTAATTGTTGGGTGCGTAAAGTGGAGGTATATTATTTTGGTTACTCTGCCGTTACCATGCATGCTAATTCTTGTTGGATAACAGTGGATAGTTGTAAGATGATTGATGCAAAATCAGTGGTTACTGGCGAGAGAAGATATTCCTTTCATGTTGATGGTCAACATACATTGGTTAAGAATTGTTGGACTCGAAACGGACGACATGATTATGTAACAGGCGGTCGGGTTGCAGGACCAAATGTATTTTATAATAGTACAGCTACTAAACAGCAAAATGATATTGGTCCTCACATGCGTTGGTCAACAGGGATTTTGTTCGATAACATTACTAGTAATGGGAATCAGAATGTCCAAAACCGTGAAAGTATGGGAACAGGACACGGATGGTCGGGTGGACAAATAATGTATTGGAATTGTAAAGCAGGAAGTATGATAATTCAAGACCCACAAGGAGATGAAACAAATTGGGCAATTGGTTGTACCTCTCCTAATATTACCAATGTAGGTGGTTTGGCTACTGAGCCTTATGGAGTTGTTGAATCTAAAAATAAGCCGATAGCTGCAATACCTAGTCTATTCATGGCACAACTTAATCAGCGTTTGGCAATAGGAAAAAAGAAAGTACAGACCATTAAATTTGATTCATTAGCTGCCAAAAATGTAGGCGACTCCGATTTTGTGCCTACTTGTTCTGCAAGTTCCACATTGCCAATTACGCTTACTAGCATGAATAAGTCGGTGGCAACTATCGTTAATGGCAAAATTCATATTGTGGGTATTGGAACTGTTATCATCAATGCATCCCAAATTGGTGATACTAATTATTTAGCTGCACCTATCTATGGTCAATTATTAACAGTGAACGCATCCTTGCCAATTGGTATCAAGAATTTTAGTGCAACTATCAAATCTAAATCTGTTGTATTGAATTGGGATATTTCTGATGAAACTGGAATTGCTAAATATCAAATTGAGAAAAGTAAAGATGGGAATAGTTTTATTGCAATTGGTTTTATAAGCTCAATTATTCCCCAAAAGAATATGTTTAGTGATGTTTCTCCATCATTACCTGCTTACTATAGGATAAAAGCAGTTTATAATAACGGTGTAGTAACTTATAGTAATAGTCTTTTTATTTCCGATAAATCGACTGATGGAATTAGTATTTACCCTAATCCTGTTACTAATAATTTGATGATTACAGGGTTGAATGGTCAATCAACTTTGAAGATTGTCAATAGTATTGGACAAATAATGAGGCAACAAAATACGAGTGCTAATGCTTTGAATTTGGATGTAAGTACGCTAAAAGAAGGTGTTTATATACTTTCAATAAGTGATGATTCGGATAGGATTATTATTAGGAAATTCATTAAGAAGTAAGGTAATTTAGGAGATATGTATGGTGTAAAAGTTTTTGGCTATTCATTTTCAGGATAAATTCTATTTACAAAACCGATGAGTTTTGCAATTTAACTGATAAGTTAAGCGACAAAACCGATGGGTTTTGTAATATAACTGATAAGTTAAGCGACAAAACCGATGGGTTTTGCAATATAACTGATAAGTTAAGCGACAAAACCGATGAGTCTTGTTATAAAACTGATAGGTTAAATGACGAAACCGATCTTCAAATTTACTTGGAAAGAAAGTAGTGAAACTGTCCATAGTTTGAAAAATTGAAAAGCAATAATCAATAAAGTGAGTTAAATTAAGAATAATATGATACAAATGAAACGATTACTGATTGTCACATCGATGATGTTTACAGCTTTGCAAATGTTTGCGCAGCAAGCAAATAAACCGAATGTGTTGTTTATTGCAATCGATGATTTGAAACCAATTTTGGGTTGCTATGGCGACAAAATGGTTAAGACACCAAATATTGACCGTTTGGCAAAGATGGGAACCGTATTTCAAAGTAATTATTGTCAACAAGCGGTTTGTGGACCTACTCGTGCTAGTTTGATGACGGGAAAACGTCCTGACTATACGAAAGTCTGGGATTTAAAAACACCTATGCGCAATGTAAATCCTGATATTTTGAGCTTGCCTCAATATCTAATTACACAAGGATATTCTACACAAGGAATTGGTAAGATTTATGACCCTCGCGATGTGGATAATGATTTGGACAAACCATCTTGGAGTGTTCCTTATTATAAAAAATCAGAAGACTATTATGATAAAACTAATGGACTACCTGTTAATGTAGAATATCAATCGGCTGAAAGTAAAAAACAGGCAGCAAAATTTGCTATCGAAGGTGAATCAAAGGGTTTGAAAGGGAAAGAGTTGAAACAGTATATTAATGAAAGAGTCCGACCAACCACTGAATGTCTAGATGTTCCTGATAATGCCTACGAAGATGGAGCAATCGCATTGAAAGCAAAAGATATCTTAGGTAAATTAAGTCAATCTAACCAACCATTTTTCTTTGGTGTGGGTTTTCATAAGCCACATCTTCCCTTTGTATCCCCCAAAAAGTATTGGGATTTATATAAAAGAGAGGATATGCCTGTGGCAAAGTTTCAGGAGAAATCAAAGAATGGGGTAGATATGGCTTATCATAGTGCCTCTGAAATGAGACTTTATACAGATATTCCTGAATTACTTTCTTTTACCGACCAAAAGCCTTTTGGTTTGACGCTCCCTTTAGCAAAACAAAAAGAATTGATTCACGGTTACTATGCCGCTGTTTCTTATACCGATGCACAAGTTGGCATCTTGTTAAATACCCTCGATTCTTTGGGTTTAACCAAAAATACCATCATCGTGCTTTGGGGTGACCACGGATGGCATTTAGGCGACCATAATTTATGGTGCAAGCATACCAATTTCGAGCAGGCTACCCATTCTCCATTAATCATTTCTGCTCCAGGTTTTAAATCAGGGAACACGAATTCTATGACCGAACACATAGATATATTTCCTACTGTTTGTGATTTGGCAGGGGTTAAAGTTCCAGAGGTTTTAGATGGAAAGAGTCTGAAATCAATAATGAAATCGCCTAAAAATACCGTTAAAGAATTTGCAGTTAGTCAATATCCTCGCACTGCCACTACTTCTGAAACAGAGAGGTTGGGCTATGCTACTGCAAAATATATGGGTTACTCTTTTCGTAATGAGCGGTACCGTTATACAGTTTGGATGGGAGAGAATTACCGTTCAAATATGCCCTTCAAAAAGGAGTTGGTCATTGGAACAGAATTGTATGATTACAAAGTTGACCCCGACGAAACAATTAATGTAGTAAATGAGAAGAAATATGCCACTATCTCGAAGGAGTTAGAAGGCAAAATGATTCAATTTTTTAAATCACAAGAGAAATAAATGAAAAGAATGACTATTAAATTATTATTAGCGGCAACCTTGTTTGTATCATCTGTTTTTGCTCAAGATTATACAAAGGGAAATCTCCTTTATTCCAACGATTTTTCTAGCGCTAAGAAACTGAAAGGGTGGGTAATGGAAGGAAAGGCAAATGTGGAATTTAAGGATAAGATGATGCACATTTATTCTCCAAACGAGGGGAATCACCATGTTTATTGGTGTCCTAAAGACTTCCCCAAAAACTTTATTGCAGAATGGGATGCTCAAAACTATAAGACTGATGCAGGTCTTTGTATCATCTTCTTTTGTGCTAAGGGCTTGAAAGGACAAGATATTTTCGATTCTTCGATGCCCAAAAGAACCACAGGCGATTTTGAGGATTATATCCGTGGTGCTATGAATTGTTACCATGTTTCCTACTATGCAAATGGACGTGACCATCCGGGACGTTTGATAGCAAATTTGAGGAAGAATGCAGGTTTTCATTTGATTGAATCTCAAGAACCAGGCATTCCAATTCTTTCTACCGCAGTACATCATTTGAAATTAATCAAGAGTGAAGGACAGATTTTGATGTATGTAGATGGTAGGAAAATCATTGATTGGGTGGATGACGGTAAAAAATATGGACCTATTTATGGAGAAGGTAAAATTGGTTTCAGACAAATGCAATGGACTCACTTTGCCTATAAGGACTTTAAAGTATGGGAGATTGCAGATTCGAAGAAGTAGGCTTTTGAGTTGTAAGTTATAAGTTATAAGTATTAGTGATGAGTTATGAGTGATTAGTTATGAGTTGTTGGTTATAAATTGTAATTAGTAGGGTTTAATTGGTTGGAATAATTATTAATGGTTGAAATAAGCTAGAATAAGTGCCGGAGGCACGAAATCTTGGTAGGAAACGCTTTTTATGCAACAAACTTTTAAATATGTCGTACCTACGGCACTTTGAACCCTGCTTTTGTTAGATTACTACCAATATTTCGTACCTACGGTACTTTCAAACCTTGATTCTCATTTGTAAGTATTAGATTTTAAGTTGTAGGTTGTAAGTATTAGGTTCTAAATAGTAAGTAGTTGGTTAGAATGAGAATCAATGGTTGAAATAAGCTAGGAATAGTAAGTAGTTGGTTAGAATAATTATAAATGGTTGAAATAAGCTAGGATAAGTGCCATAGGCACGAAATATTTGTAGAAAGGCAATAACAAAAATGGCCAAAGTCCCGTTAGGGACGACATAGAAGAAAATAATGTGATGCTTAATCGAAGTGAAATGAAAGGTAGTTTGTTGGTTATAGGTTTGGTTTTGCTATTTACTAATTGTACTCATAAAATGTGTCCTTCTTTGACAAAGGAATTTATACATCCTAACACAGGTTATAGCAAGGCAGTAGTAGTTAATACTCGACATACAAAGACAATCTATGTTTCGGGACTTACTGGCGACGGCGATGATTTTTCTTCCCAAACTAGAACTGCATTTGCACATATTAAAGAGGAATTAAGTTTTTCGGGAGCAAGTTTAGGGGACATTGTAAAAATGAATACTTACATAGTGAACATCAATAAAGAAAAGGTGGATACATTTCGTAGTATAAGAAAAGAAATTTTAGGAGAAAAAGATTTGCCTGCAAGTACTTTATTAGGCGTACAAGGTTTGGCAAATAGTAGTAGATTGATAGAGATTGAGGCAATTGCGATTGTCAACAAGCATTAAATAAAATTGAATTAGGGTTACTATGTAGAGGATTTTAAAACAATTAACACAAAGAATTATATCGTTTTCTATGGCAATTTATTTGTCTGATTAAAAAACTTAGTGTTCCTTGTTTTTTCCTTGTTTTCCTTGTGGTAAAAAAATAAGTAGTAGCGAATTAGGAACAAATAAAAGTTATGAATAGAATGAAAAAATGGTTGGGGGTTATTGCAATTGTTATATTGGTTTCTAATGGACTGTTTGCACAAAAGATGGAAGGAAACATGTCGAAGGCAGATGTGATGAAGTTGGATTTTAAGAGTCTCGCTGATAAAAAGGCTAGACTAAAAGCACACGATGCAAGTCTGATACCTGCTTTCAATAAATTGATAAAAGACGCAAATGAGGCCTTAAAGGTTGGTCCTGTTAGTGTGATGGACAAAAAAGCATTTCCTCCTAGCGGAAACAAGCACGATTATATGAGTATCGGCCCATATTGGTGGCCTGATAGTTCAAAACCCGGTGGCGTTCCTTATATGCAAAGAGATGGACAGATAAATCCAGAAGTACACGATTTTCCTGATAAGGAGAATATGCCTTCTTTGTGCGAGAATATTTACAAATTATCTCTAGCTTATTATTTTTCTAATGACGAAATCTATGCAAAGCATATTGAAAAGTTGCTGAAAGTATGGTTTTTGGATACTGCCACAAGGATGAATCCTAATTTGAATTATGCACAAGCCGTAAAAGGCAAGTTCGAAGGAAGACCCGAGGGCTTGATTGATACAAGACACTTTATTTATATGCTTGATGGTTTGGAACTCTTGAAATCCTCAAAAAATTGGCCTGCAGCAGAACAAAGAGGATTGAAACAATGGTATGCCCAATTTTTACAGTGGATGTTTACGAGTAAGAATGGTATGGGAGAAATGAAGGCCAAAAACAATCATGGAGTATGGTTCGATGCACAAAGTTTGGCTGTAGCAGTGTTTGTAGATAGTACAGCTATTGCGAATAAGATTGTTCAGAAGGCAATTGAGAGATTAGATGTTCAAATGAATGACGATGGTTTATTTCCATTGGAATTAGCCCGTACCACTTCTTTGCATTATTCTGCCTTCATTTTGAATGCATTTAATATCATCTCAATTCTTTCAGAAAAAACGAATACCGATTTTAATAAGGCAATCACCCCTTCGGGCAAGTCTTTCAAGAAAGGATTAGATGCATTGGCACCTTATTTGGCAAAAGAAAAGGAATGGACAGGAAAAGAAATTCGTCCGTTCAATTTTCAGGACGCCTATCCGTTGTTGTTGAGGAATGCGAGAAAGTATGATTGTAAAGATTGTGTTGAGTCGATAAAGAAAGTGGCAGGTGAAAAGTACACCGACCATCTAATTAATCTATTATAATATTATTCTCAACACAAAGACACAAAGTCGCAAAGGAGCACAAAGAATCTTTTTCTTTTTTTTCTTAGTGGTTCTTAGAGTCTTAGCGTCTTTGTGTTGGAGAAATAACTTAAATAAAATAAAATGAAAAAGATAATTCTTGGTTTTGCATTGTTTGCCTGTTCGTTTATACAAGCACAAGAGGATACGATAAAGAAATTTAAACCCGTTGCCATCCCTGATAATTACACTAAGCAATTAGATGTTGTATATACGAGTGGAACTGGTTTTCAGGAAAAATTGGATTTGTATCTCCCCAACAAAACTTCAAAGTTAGCACCTGCTATCATCAATATTCACGGTGGTGGATGGGTGAATGGTAGTAAGGAACAGCAAGGTGGGTTTAGTGGATATTTCAAGAATGGATTTGTGGTGGCAAACATCGAGTATCGAATGACGCACGAGGCGAAAGCCCCTGCAGCAGTTGAAGATGCCCGTTGTGCGTTAGCCTACTTAATCCGTCATGCAGCAGAATTGAATATTGATGTGAATAGGATTGTGGTGATGGGTGGTTCAGCAGGTGGACATCTTGCCTTAATGACAGGACTCTTGGCAAATGACCACCGTTTTGATAATAACTGCAATGATGTCAAGGACATGAAAGTGGCTGCAATCATCGACAAATGGGGTATCACCGATGTTTGGGCTTGGGCATATTGCTGCAAGAGTCATTCAGCCCAAAATTGGTTGGGAGATAGAAAAGCGGATGAGGCATTTGCCAAAACCGTTTCTCCAATGACTTATGTAAAGAAGACTAGTCCTCCGATTTTTATTTGTCATGGTGATGCCGATTCTACAGTTCCGATGGAAGAATCGATTGCCTTACATGATAAATTGATACAGTTGGGCGTAAAAACAGAGTTAATGATTGTGCCACATGCCGGTCATAGTTTATCGGGTGCAAAGGACCAATTAAAGGTGATGGACGAAAAGATTTTGGTGTTCTTAAAAGAGTTGGAAATTTATTAATCTTTCAAATTGGCGGGTTACCCCCGATTGTTAGTGGGTATCCCCACAATCTATAGTGGATTTAGTAATAGGGAATTGAGGGATTATTTTAATCACTTATTCGTTGATATAATGAGCAGGTTTTTAACACAATGAATACGAAGGGTGATGAATTTTACACAATTTAATAGTAAACCTTTGTGTCCCTTGTTATTTACTTGATTGCTTTGTGGTAAAGCCTTTTAAATAGTTACAAAAACAAAAATTAAGTTATGAAACAAAGATTATTTTTTATGGTTAACAAAGCGAAAAGTCTTTGTTTGGGTTTAACAGTTTTGCTATCTCTTCAAATTGGATATGCTGCTGGTAAAGAAATATTGGTATCTAACAATTCCGAGTTGACTAGTGCAATAAGTTCTGCTAAGGCGGGAGATGTCATTACGATGAAAGATGGAGAATGGAAAGACGCTGTCATTGATTTTAAAGCAACTGCAACTGCTGATGCACCTGTTACTATCAAAGCACAAACTGCGGGGAAAGTTATTTTAGATGGCAGTAGTATGTTGACATTTACAAAACCATATCTGAAAGTAGATGGGTTGCTTTTTAAAGGCGGTGCGATTAGAAAGGGTGCTGTTTTGAATTTTAATTCAGACAATTGTACGATAACTAATACCGCTATCATCGATTATAATCCTGCTGATTTTGGTGCTAAATATTATTGGATATTTTTTAGTGGGAATAATAATCTCCTGACACATTGTTTCTTTAAAGGCAAAAATAATGTAGAACCTGTTTTAGGAAATGCCATTGAAGGTGCAAGACATAATACGGTTAGCTATTGTTATTTCAAAGACATTCCTTATGCCAAACAAAACGGTAGAGAAATCATGCGTATTTGGGGACCAGGAAAATTAGGCAAGCCAAGTGATGACGGGGCTTTCTTTACGGTAGAACATAATTTGTTTGACCATGCGGATGGAGAAGGAGTAGAGATAGTATCGTTGAAATCGAATCATAATGTCGTTCGTTTCAATACAGTTAGGGCTTGTATGGGTGCTATTACCAATAGACAAGGTCATAACAATACGTTTGAAGGAAACTTCATTTTGGGTGAAAATAGGGCAGGTACTTTAGGAATGCGTTTTGCCGGAGAGAATTTGCATGTGGTCAATAACTATATCAGCAATGTGTCTGAAAAGGGAATGTTAATGATGGCAGGAGAGTATATGGATAAGGCTTTGACAACAGATTTTAAGCCTGGACATGGTGATGATCAAACACTAGGTTCTCCAAGATATTATCAAGTGAGAAATTGTGTAATTGAAAATAACACCATCATTAATTCGGGAGGTAAAGGATTGCATGTGGGTGATTCCTATAAAAAAAGATGGCCTCAAATGCAATTGTGTTTATTGCCAGAAAACAATACAATCAAAAATAATTTGATTATGAATTGTGTAGAGTCAAACGTTGAGATTACTTATCCAGACACCGACCCAAACACTAGTTATTTGAGTTTTATTCCTAATAAGTTTGAAGGTAATGTTTATTCAGGTGGCGATGCTGTAGGCATTGAAAAGATTCAAGGTATCAATAAGAAGGATGTGAAAGGTGCTTTTGATAAGGATGGTTTGTTTGTACCTAAAGAAATAGCAGGGTTCAAGGGTGTCGGTGCTGATGAATATTTGAAAAAGAGTGACATCTGCCATCCATTGCAACCAAAGGAAGTGGGTCCAAATTGGATGCTTTAGTTCTTGAATATTTTATTCTCGATAATATACTTTATCGCTAGAAAATTTGAAATGAAAATGATTTGTTTTAAACAATTATACAAGTTACTAACCATAATAGCCTGCATTTTACTGCTAGTTGGTAGTGCATTTGCTACCACTTATCAGGTCTCCACAAAGGCTACTCTCATTAGCAAAATGAATGGGGCTAAACCGGGTGATACCGTCATTGTTTTGAATGGGACTTATAATTGGGGGCAAATCGTTTTTAATAATACACAAGGAACGAGTACTTCGGCATGGATTGTATTAAAAGCACAAACTTTTAGTGGTGTAATTTTTACAGGACAAACATATATTCAGTTTTCAGGAAAACATATCTTACTGAATGGTTTTAGGTTTGCAAATGGTAATTCAGGTGCTAATGATGTCATTCAGTTTAGGAGCAATTCGAGTTTGTTTGCCCATTATTGTCGTGTCACTAACATCACGATTGATAATTATAACAGCGATTCAACAGGATCCTATATGAATAATGGGTCTAAAAATGGAGGCGATACCCTCAATAGATGGGTAAGTCTTTATGGTACACATAATCGGGTGGACCATTGTAGTTTTCTCAATAAGTTTAATGGGTCACCTGTAATTGTAATATGGTATGATAGTTCAAATTATCCTGCTCGTGGCACTTCTACCTTTCATTTAATCGACTCAAATTATTTTAGTAAAAGAGGTTATTTAGGCAGTAATGAAGGTGAGGTGATCAGGGTCGGAACGAGTACAAATTCAAGAACGGATGGATATAATGTGATTGAGTATAACTTATTTGAAGATGGCGTTCAGTTAGATCCTGAAATTATTTCTAATAAATCAAATTTTAACACCTATCGATATAATACTTTTCGAAATCATGCGGGTGGTATAACTATGAGGCATGGAAGATATTGTAATGTGTATGGAAATTTCTTCATCCGAGATAATTCAGCCTCTTCTACTACAGGTTATGGTATCCGAGTGATAGACAAGGGGCATAAAGTATTCAATAATTATATCGAAGGTTTGGTAGGGAATAATAATAGCCTTACTGCGTTTCGTGCACCAATTATCTTATTTAATGGGATTACCAATTCAAACGATACGGCAAATCCTGCTTTTGCTTCCAAGTATTTTCCGGCAGATAGCACTTTAATCGCCTTCAATACGATTGTAAATTGTAATGGCGGTGCCGGAATTGTGCTTGGTTATAATACAGATAGTATTGCCCCTTTTCAACCTAAGGGAATTATTGTTGCCAATAACCTAATTAAAATGACGAAGGGTCAAGCCGCTATTGTAGATACTTCAATTCACACAGATAGTGTTACTTATATGGCAGAAGGAAATATCTATAAGACTACGAAAGGATTGGGTTTAGTTTCTTCAAAGGGATTTACCACTAAGACATTGACTTTTGGAACTAGGGCAAATGGGATTTTGCCCCCTCCTTCATTGGTTAAGGATTCCGCTAGAAATACGAATAATTATGTTATTGCTTTAATGGGATTAGATGGACTTGGTGTAAAAAGAAGTAACATTTATGATGTTGGGATGCAAGAAACAAATGGAACAGGAAGTATTGTTTCCTATCTACTCGACACTTCTAAGGTAGGGGCAGGTAAACCAAACATTATTTTGCCGGTTAGGTTAATTAGTTTTCTTGTCAATAAAAGAACCGATAACTCCTTTGGAATTAATTGGGAAGTTGGCAGTGAAACTGACATGCTTGAATACGGAATTGAACTGAGTAATGATGGTATTAATTTCAATTCTATTGGAACTGTTTTAGCATCTCAAAAGTCTGTCTATACCTATATATACACAGGTAGTATTTCTCCAAAAAATTATTTCCGACTAAAAATGATTCAAAAGGATGGAACAGTATCTTATTCTAGTATTTCTGAAATAAATAGTAGGGAACAAATTGCTGTTACTCTTTATCCAAATCCTGCAAAAGATAATTTAAATGTTCGTTTGAGTAATTACCCGTCAACTTATAATGTAGAAATTGTGGATGCAGTCGGGAATATTATATGGAGAAGAGATAATTTAAATAAAAAGGATTTGAGTATTGGAACTAGTCATTTGTCAAATGGTAGTTATTATTTACAAATAAAAGGAAAAAATAATAGCATAAATAGCTATCCATTTATAGTAACAAAATAGTATTGGTAATTAATAATAAGAAATCAGAAAAAAGAAGGAACAGAAATGAAAAAAGTAGTTGTTGTAGTAGGTGTTGTCTTTATAGGATTAATTTCACAGGCTCAGTCTGTTGATTTAAAGAGAGTTTTCAGCGATGCAGAAAAGCAGACGGATTTGATGATTAGTGAAGTTCCTTTGGCAAAGAAAGGTAATTCCGCTTTGGTATCACCTCGAACCTTAGATGCGAAAGGTGAATTAGAGTTATGTCCTTCCTTTCGGTGGGTTAGTGGTTTTTTTCCAGGAACTTTATGGTATTTATATGATTATACCCGTAATGAAAAGTGGAAAAAGCAGGCAGAGGAATTTACGGCTAATATTGAAAAGGAAAAATTAAATGCTGCTTCGCACGATGTAGGCTTCAAAGTTTATTGCAGTTTCGGAAATGGATATCGACTAACGAAGAATAAAAACTACAAAGAAATCATCATTCAAGCTGCTAAGACACTTTCAACACGATTTAATCCAACAGTAGGCTGTATACGTTCTTGGGATACGATGCCAAAATGGAAGTTTCCTGTCATTATTGATAATATGTTGAATTTGGAATTGCTTTTTGCTGCAACAAGAATTTCTGGTGACAGTAGTTTTTATAAAATTGCAGTTAGCCATGCTAACACAACGCTGAAGAATCATTTCAGAAAAGATTATAGTTGTTATCATGTGGTTGATTATGACAGTACAAAAAAGGATGCTGTCATAACAAAAGGAACTCGTCAGGGCTTTTCGGATGAAAGTGCTTGGGCTAGAGGACAGGCATGGGCAATATATGGCTTTACCATGTGTTATAGAGAAACCAAAGACCCGAAATATTTAAAACAGGCAGAAAATGTAGCCGGTTATATTTTGAATAATCCAAACTTGCCAAGTGATTTAGTCCCCTATTGGGATTATGATGCTCCGAATATCCCACACGAACAAAGGGATGCTTCTGCTGCTGCTTGTTTTGCATCAGGATTGTATGAGTTAAGTACATATAGCAAAAATGGTAAGGAGTATAGAAAAGCTGCCGATAAAATTATGGAGAATCTGACTAATAGTTATCGCTCTCCAATCGGTCAAAACAAAGGTTTTATATTGTTACATAGTACCGGTGCAAGGCCTGCAAAGAGTGAAGTGGATGTACCATTATGTTATGCTGACTATTACTATATTGAAGCTCTCTTAAGAAGTAAAAAGGTTGAAAACAAAGTTAAAATTGCCTTTTAACCCATTTTTAATTCGAGTATTGAAATTATTTTAATAGTTATACCGATTTTGTCCTTTTTTATTGTATTAAAATTGGTTATTAGTTATTAGTAACAGTATATTTGCAGAGAATTTTTTTAAACGGTTGTATTATGCCGATTGCTGCCAACTTGCTTGAAGTAAAATATAAAAAATTGCAAGTTTAATGTCGGAAAGTCTAGCTGTTTAAAACGTTCTGAATTATTTTTTATTATTTTATTTTTTTAAATTTAAACCCCCTCAAAGGTTATGAAAAAGAGTTTTCCTCAATGGCTAACAAGCCACAAGTTAAAAAACCTGTCAATGAAGGCAATTGTCTCGGCAGGAATGTTTATGATGATTGGTATTGCTGCAAACAGTCAGACTAATTATTATGTAAGATTAGATTCTGTTAAAAGTGCAAAGGCTGTAAAAGCAACACTTTCTAAACCACAATTCTGGACAACAGATCCATTAGGAACTATAACAGCACCCGGTGCTACACAGCCTGTAGATTTTACTACACCTGGTCAGATTTTTAATGTGCAAACCACGGGTTTAACTAATGGTGCTGTTTGGACAATTTCAGGGGCAGGATCTAAATTAGTAGTTGGTACAAAGGATTCTATCGTTTTACTTACTTCATCAGGCAATTTAACTGCTACAATTGATTTGTTTGCAGGCTCTTCACTTACTTTAACATGTCCTAATACTGATGGTGTGTCTTTTGAAAATATCGGTGCAGGAACTACTGTTAGATATAGTGGAAATGCTAACGGAAGTCAAAAAGTTGCTCCAGCTAATTATGTTAATTTAAACTTAGCTGCTGCCGCAGGTTCTTTACCAATAATACTTCCTTCATCTCCTATTGGTGTTTCTGGAACATTAACCAACAACAACAAGATTGCAAATCTTAATGGAAGTACTTTTGTTATTAATGGTAAAGGAGGACAATTAGTTAATGCTACAAATTTTTATAACTTAACTTTTTCTGGTACAAGAACTACGCCTGATACATTAAGAGGAACTGTTGCAATTGCAGGTACTTTGACAAATAATACAGGAACTCCATTTGTTGTTGGAACTGCAAATGCTACTACAGGTGTTATGGCTTACAGTACAGTAAGTTATAATGGTCATATTCCTCAAGTTTCTGATTTGCCAACTTATGGTAATCTTACTTTTTCAAACGGACAAAACTTTTATGTAAGTTCATTTGATAATGCGGCAAAGACTATTACATTAGCAGCTTCTGCTCAGGCTGATTTGAAAGTAGGTGCTAAAATTGCAGCTAATGCTTTAACTACTCCAATTAGTTTGGATACATCTACAGTTATCACTGCTATTACTGATTCAGTTCTTACTTTAAGCAATGCACCATTATTAAGAGCTTATGTAAATCGTTTAGGTCATGCTGCAGGAGCAAAACCTGATTCTATTTTTATTGCATCTTTCACTCCACTTCCAGATTCAGTTGTTACTATTGGAGTAGGTTCAGTTGCTGTTGGAGATACTTTAGTAAGTCAGATACTAGCTGCTAAATCAGCTGCTATTGCTGTAAATAGTACTACTAATGCTGTTACTTTATCTACTTCTTCTACTACAAAAGTTTTGACTAACGTACATAACTTTTTGGCAGTAAACTTTGGATTACCAAATAGATTACCTTCTGATAAGACAATTCCCTCTGATGTGACTATTTTAGGTAATTTAACTGCTAACAATGCAATTGCTTCTGCTCTAGGAACTACCACTTACAAAGGTAAAAAACAAACTGTTGGTGGAATTACTTACAATAATTTAGTAATTAATCAAGATAGTGCTTTCACTGCTACATTGGGTGGAAAAGCTTTAGTTCAAGGTGCATTTACTTTGGCTAGTGGTAAATTATCAACATCTAATAACAATTTGTTGACATTAGATGTTAATGCTACTTTCCCTGCTGTAACTAATGACACTTTCTATGTAAATGGTCCTTTGGCTAAGAAGTTTGCTTCAACATCTCCATTTAAATATCAAATTGGCACAGTTGTAGCAAATGTTGGTCGTGCTAGATCTGTTGTAATTACTCCTGCAACTGCTGATGCTAAAACTTATGCTGCAAGTTATACTTGGGGAAAAGTTGCTAATGCAACAAAATTAGATTCAGTTGGAGTTTTCTCCCTTGATACAACATCTTATTACACAATTGCTGGTACTAACTATACTGGTGATAGCACTGCAAAAATTTCTTTACAATACAATTTTGGTGCTCCTATCGATAACTCTTTAGTATTAGCTCATTATGTTGGTACTAAGTTTATTTCAGAAGGTAATGTTCATGTTCCTTCAAGTGAAACTGCAGGTTCAATTACTACTGATAACTTCATTGGTACATTCGGACGTTTTGCATTCGGATACAATCCTGCTTTATTACCTGTTAAATTAAGTGATGTAATTGCTTCTACAGTAGGTAGCACTGTAAAGGTAAGTTGGAAATCTCTTTCTGAAACAAATGTAACTAGCTATGTTGTAGAAGGTTCTGCTGATGGTGTTACATTCACTGCTAAAGGAACTGTACTTGCAAAGGGTGCATCTGATTATTCTTTTGTTGATGTTGCTCCACTTGCAGGTGCTAACTACTACAGAATTAAAGAAGTTGATAACAATGGAGCTTCTAGCTATAGTGCTGTAGTTTCTGTTAAGTCATCTGCTTTGTCTACTAATTTAGCTATCTACCCTAATCCAGTAGTTAATAAGCTTTTGAAATTCTCTTTGAATACAAATGCAGCTAACTACTCATTAAAAGTTACAAATATTCTTGGTCAATCTTTTGTTTCAAGAACAATTTCTCATAATGGTGGAACTGCTTCTTACAATGTTTCTCTTCCTAGCAATGTAAAGGCTGGTACTTACTTTGTTAAGTTGAGCGATGGTGTTAAGGAAATCACTAAAACAATTGTAGTAGAATAAGCTTTTATTCTTCTAATTATAGGACAGCCTCACTTTTAGTGGGGCTGTTTTGTTTATAGGCATAAAAGATAATTATGTTTAAAGCTTTTTATTTAATTATTCAATATATTTGTTAGCCGATTGTTGCAATACTATTATATAACTCCTTTAATTTTGCCGTATGAACAGAAAAGAACTCATCGCACAAATTCAGGCCAAAAAGACCTTTCTATGTGTTGGACTTGACACCGACTTCATTAAACTTCCTTATCATTTACAGAAACAACCCGATGCCGTATTTGAATTTAATAAAGCCATCATAGATGCTACTCTTAATCATTGTGTTAGTTATAAAATTAATACTGCTTTTTATGAGTCAATGGGATTAAAAGGATGGGAAGCAATGGAAAGAACTCTCGACTATATCCCTAAATCGCATTTTACTATTGCCGATGCAAAACGTGGTGATATAGGAAATACCTCTTCACATTATGCAAAAACATTCTTTGAAATATTCCCCTTTGATGCTATCACGGTAGCACCTTATATGGGGGAAGATAGTATTAGACCATTCCTTGAATACGAAAATAAATGGACAATTGTTTTAGGTCTTACATCTAATAAAGGTGCTAGTGATTTTCAGCGACTAAGTATCGGAAATAGTCAAGAACGTTTATATACACAGGTAATTGATACTGTTTCTGCTTGGGGTACTCCAGATAATCTCATGTTTGTTGTAGGAGCCACTCAAGCTAGAGATTTAAGAAGTATTAGGGATATTATTCCCGACAACTTTTTACTCGTACCTGGTATTGGTACTCAAGGCGGTTGTTTGGAAGAAGTTTGTAAATATGGGGCAAATGAGGATGGTGGAATTTTAGTTAATGTAAGTCGTGCTATCTTATATGCAAAAAGTGATGAAAACTTTAAAGCTGCAGCTGCCGAAGTAGCTACGAAATATTCAAATGAGATGGCCTCTTTTTTTAAGGAGGAAATGGCTTAAGGATAATAATAATGGTATTAGCTGTAAAGTTTTTAATTGGTAACTAAGATGTTTATAACTAGCTATTATAAGTTGCTTAATTGTCAGTATTTATTATTGTACATCTTTATTCTATCAAAATAAATTTATCTTTTGCTGCAAATCTTTAACCTCACACCATTCACATTACACCGTTTTCTCTTGAGCATTTTACCTTATACCCAATTATGAGTGAGCACATTTTTTCTTATCAACAATTATTTGCTTTTACCAATTCGATTTTTATAAAAATGGGTTGTAGTAATGATGATTCTTTCGTTGCTACAAAAACATTATTGTCAGCAGATATTCGTGGTATAGATAGTCATGGCATAGCTCGTTTGATTGGATATGTACGTCTTTGGGAATCTGAGCGTATAAATGCTACTCCTGATATTCGCATCGTTTATGAAACGCCTTCTACCGCTGTTGTAGATGGAGGAAGTGGTTTAGGATTGATAGTTGCCCCTTTTGCAATGCAAGTGGCTATTGATAAAGCTAAAAATGTAGGAACAGGTTGGGTAAGTGTAAAGAATAGCAATCATTTTGGTATTGCAGGTATTCATGCAATGATGGCACTTGAGCAAGATATGATTGGAATAGCCATGACAAATGCAAGCGCATTAGTGGCTCCTACCTTTAGTATTGAACGGATGTTGGGTACAAACCCAATTGCAGTTGCAATTCCCGCCGGAGAACAGCCTCCCTTTGTTGCGGATTTCGCCACCACAACCGCTGCTAATGGAAAACTTGAATTGTTACAACGAAAGAATGAAGATACCCCAATTGGTTGGGTACAAGATAAGGATGGAATGCCAACTATTGATGCAAATTCCTTAAAAAAGCAGGGGGCTTTGTTACCACTTGGAAGTGATAGAGAGCACGGAAGTCATAAAGGTTATGCATTAGGCAGTATTGTTGATATATTTTCTGCTGTATTGAGTGGAGCAAGCTATGGACCGTGGGCGCCCCCCTTTCCTGCTTATGTACCAATGCCTGAAAATATGCCAGGGGAAGGATTAGGTCATTTCTTTGGTGCGATGCGGATAGATGCTTTTCGTCCTGCCGAAGAATTTAAATCCAACATGGATAATTGGATAAAAAGATTTAGGAGTGCCAAACCTGCTGAAGGTCACGAAAAAGTATTGATTCCCGGAGATCCTGAAAGAGAAATGGAAATTATTCGGATGAAGAATGGAATCCCAATTGTTGATTCTGTTTTAGCTGAATTGAAATCAGTTGGAGAAAAAATGGGTGTCATTCTAGAATAGCTAAATTTTTGTCAGGTCTGAAGAGGTTCTTCGAAAGGTGAAAACAAGAAGAAAATAAGCATATAATGTTGACAAATTGGAATTATTCCCTACTAATTATTGAATCTTTTAGTAAAAATATTTATATTTCTAGTGGTTGTTATACTTGAATTAAAACGTTATTTTAATAATAACTCTTGAAACGCTAATGAGTCGCCCCTAAAAACATTAAAATCTACAGAAGTAGATATTCCATTAACATGTCCCTCTTCACTATGTTGCCAAAATACCCAATCCCTCCCAATACGTGGCTTATCTTTTTCTTCGTAATGAGCCACCCACAATGGATAATCGTCAAAGTCTTTACCCAAAAAATGTTCATAAAAATCTACGTAACTATAAATAATGGGCTTCGTTTTGTAAGCAGCTTCTAAAGTTGTTAAAAACTCCTTCAGTCGTTTTCTCATTGTAAAAGGCGCAACGCCATAGAGTTGTTCAATATCAACAACGGGTGGTAAATCTCCTTTGGTTAATGCCGTATTCTTAATATAATTATTAGCTTGTATTACGCCACTCTTAGTGGCTAAAAAGAAATGATAAGCCCCACAAGTTAATCCTGCTTTTTTGGCATTAGAATAATTTTTTCTAAAATATTCGTCAGTATTTCCAAGTCCCTCTGTTGCTTTAATGAATGCAAAACTCATTTGTACACTTTTAACTTTCATTGCAGCTACTTTCCTCCAAGAAATTGTATTTTGGTGACTACTTACATCTATTCCATGTATCGGATACCTTATTGGAATCTCAGTACCAAATGCACTGTAAACTGCCGCCTCCGCTTGTTCTTCTTCCTTTTGTAATTTCAATGTATGTACAATGTACCATGAGAAGGAAATAATCGAGCAACACAAGATAAACCAAAAGCCGATTCTCAATGTTCTTGAATTGACCATTTTTGGCTTATTTGTAATCTGTGATTTCTTTATAACTCTTTTCGCCATTGTTTACTAATATCCTGCAAATGTGGTATAATATCGATAAAAACAAGTTACTTTCTTTCGATTAAAGAAAGTATAACATTATATAAGGAATATCCTATTGAAAGGCTTCTTATTTTTACAACTATGGTTTATTTCAACTTAAACGATAGTCTCAACCTCATTAAAAAGCTCACTTTTCTTAGATTATTCAATGCGGCTAAGGTGATGTTGAGTTTTCAATTATCAAAGTTGTTGGGAAAGCCTATTCAATGGGGCTATCCAATTTCTATCTCTTTCGAGCCTACTACAAGTTGTAACCTTCGCTGTCCAGAATGTCCTAGTGGTCTTCGTGAGTTTACTCGTCCTACAGGTATGCTTGAAAAAAGCTTTTTCAAAACTACGATTGATGAAATTCATCGGGAATTACTCTATTTGATATTCTATTTTCAAGGAGAGCCTTTTCTAAATCCCGATTTCTTGGAAATGGTCAAATATGCAAATTCAAAAGGAATATATACAGCAACTAGTACTAATGCCCATTATTTAACCGATGATAAAGCAAGACAAACGGTTGAAAGTGGTCTAGATAGACTCATTATTTCAGTAGATGGAACAACACAGGATGTTTATCAACAATATAGAGTAGGTGGGAAGCTTGATAAGGTTTTGGAAGGAGCAAGGAATATTGTGAAATGGAAGAAAGAATTAAATAGTAAAACTCCTTTTGTATTCTTTCAATTTCTTGTTGTAAAGCCAAATGAACATCAAATTGAAGCCATAAAGAAACTTGGCGAAGAGATAGGCGTTGATCAGGTTCGTTATAAGACTGCACAGGTATATGATTTTGAAAATGACCCCAATCAATTAATTCCAACTATTGATAAATATAGCAGGTATCGGAAAGGTAAAGATGGAATATTGAAATCGAAGAGTGGGTTGATGAATCATTGTTGGAAATTGTGGCATGCAAATGTAATTACATGGGATGGTTTAGTGGTTCCATGTTGTTTTGATAAGGATGCTAGTCATCAATTAGGAAATTTATCAACGCAAAGTTTTAAGCAGACTTGGAATAATGAAAATTACAAGCAGTTCCGAAGCGAACTGATGAGCAGCAGAAAGAACATAGACATATGTTCAAACTGTAGTGAGGGGCTTACAGTTTGGGAGGATTAAGTTGTTATAGATGATGGATAAGTTTATTTAGGCTTGAATCAAGTTGAATTGTTATCTGAAGCTTTTTTTATTACTTAATATTATCATCAAATATGATTTAGTCTGAATAGTAATGTAGATGATGCATATTAAAACACTGAGAAATGAATATAGATAAAGCAATTAAACAGAAGGCTTTCAAAAATGAGCACCAAAAAGCGATGGTAAACATGATTTACACGTCAAATTGGATTCACGAAAAGCAGAAAGAAATCTTTGAACCGCACGATATAACTTCTCAACAATTTAATATTCTTAGAATTCTTAGAGGTAGCAGATCTCCTTTGAGTACTATGGATATTAGAGATAGGATGCTTGATAAAAATAGTGATACTAGCAGAATGGTTGTAAGATTGGAAAGGAAAAAACTAGTAAGTAAAAGATTAAATGATAAGGATCAACGATTGGTTGATGTAACAATTTCTGAAAGAGGTCTTGAATTATTGTCTCGACTTGATCAGCAGGATGAACAACTGATTGGTATAATTTCAAACCTTACAATTGAGGACGCAAAAAAATTAAATGCCCTTTTAGATAAGATAAGACATCAGAAATAAGCCGCTTTGTATTTGAAATGGGAAAGGAAAAGAGGTAATTTATAATCATTTATTTAGATATTTATAAGATATCAACTCATACTTCTTTTTTAACTTATCACATTCCCTCTTTTCATTAACCAATATCTCACATTTCATAGTTAACATTTCAATTCTTATCTTCGGGGCATGAATAGACCTTTCTTTCTACTACTTTTTCTTTGTTTCTCTCTCTCTTTTCCGATTACGAATGCACAGGTCAATTTTGAGTTCAGAGGTGTATGGATTGCAACAGTTGAAAACATTGATTGGCCAAAAGAAAAGGGACTCTCAAGTGATGAACAAAAGTCTTCTTTCATAAAATTATTAGATACTCATCAGCGAAATGGTATCAACACCATCATCATGCAAGTTCGTCCTGCGGCTGATGCCTTTTATCCTTCGCCTTATGAACCTTGGAGTGAATACCTTAGTGGAAAGCAAGGGGTGGCTCCCTTTCCCGAATATGACCCACTTGCTTTTATGATCAAAGAAACGCATAAAAGAGGCATGGAGTTCCATGCATGGATTAATCCCTATCGAGCTGTTTTCAATCTGAAACACTCTTCAATTACATCAAATCACATTACCCACACTCATCCTGAATGGTTTTTAAATTATGGTAATTTAAAGTACTTCAATCCGGGTCTCCCTGAAGTAAGAGAATATGTAACTAAAGTGGTGAAAGATTTGATTGAGAAATATGATGTGGATGGCCTTCACATGGATGATTATTTTTATCCTTACCGAATTACAGGAAAAGAATTTCCTGACGAAAGAACCTATAAGTTGTATGGACATGGTCTGTCCAAAAATGAGTGGAGACGAAGTAATTGTGATAGCATTATCAAAAATATCTATGATGTTATTGCGGCAACAAATAGTCATGTAAAGTTTGGTATCAGTCCTTTTGGTGTATGGCGAAACAAGAATCAGGATGCCGACGGTAGTAATACCACAGCAGGAACTACCTGTTATGACGATTTATATGCCGACATTTTGTTGTGGTTAAAAAATGGTTGGATTGATTATGTAACACCACAGTTATATTGGGAATGTTCAAATAGGCTTTGTCCTTATAACGAGTTATTGGATTGGTGGAGTAAACATACATTTGGGAAGCATTTATATATAGGTCATAGTCTCTATAAAGCGAATACTGTTGCAGCTTATAAGGATAAAAATGAGTTACCCCGTCAGATTCAGGCAATTCGTGCCAATGAAAATGTGCTTGGTAGCGCCTTCTTTAGCAGTCAAGATTTAATGAAAAATACGAATGGTTGGGCTGATAGTTTACGTTTTAATTATTATGTGCTTCCTGCTTTGCTTCCTCCTATGGAATGGATTGATAGTACTTTGCCAGATAAGCCAATTGTTACAAAAATGGATTCTACGACTTTTAAACTCTTAAATGGCGGAAAGGAAAAGATAAAGGGGTATGCCATATTTGCCTTGTCAAGCTTAGTAGATGAGAAGTTGGAATATGCAACTTTGATAAAGATTATTACAGCTGATAATGAAACCACTTATAATACTTCAAAAACAATTGCACCCGCAGACAATCGGTTATTTGTCTCTGCTATCAGTATCAATAACAATATCAGTGAGTGGGTTGAGCTGAAAACAATATTGAGATAATTAGAATCGTTCTACTTTAGTATCAATAATTTTTGCCTCTCAAAAGAATAATTTATCCCAGATTACGCAATAGTGTCCTATTGCGTAATTTGGGTTTAATAAAACATAAGAAAAAACGATGTCTTTTTTATGTGGATGATGTTACAATTTGTTTAGTCTTTTTCTTTTCAACCCCATCTATTCATTGCCCACCCTGATTTATTTAATCAAATACCTTTTTAAATTGAATGCATTCCACAACACATTTTGCATGTTCCATAGAAAATTTCACTCATACTAATATTTTTTTTGACATACCATTTTGTATTTCATGGATACCACATTGAATTTCTCGAGTACTAATTTTTATTTCTCGAGTACTCTGAATGATTTTAAGGGTACCAAAAATAATTTTCAACATACCTGATGGTAATATTCAAGTACTATTTTTAAAAAAAATATGCAGCAAACTATGGAATGTGTTCAAAATGATATGAGTAAGTTATATCACATCTTAATAAGTTATCTGACTTAAAATTTAAAACTTAACTCATGTTGAACAGCATTTAAACAATTAATAAGGAATTACCACATAGGAGACACAATAAGTACATAAAATTTTATTCTAGTTTAGATAAGAAAACATAGAAAAAAAGTGTCACTTTTTTACACTCGAGTCAATGTGAACTTAAAATGAAACGATTTTTACCTTCTATATTGATTTCTTTGTGCCGAGTGTGGCAACCATTTTTTAGTAATCTCATTATTGAATGTTTTATTTGTAAATTATCCTATTAGTATTTGAGTTAAATCCAATCTTTTTGCAACATTTGCAACAGTAAATGGTCAGTTCTTCAATAAACTTTTTTCAAACAGATTACTCTATGGATTTACTTTTGTTAATCTAAAAAATAAAGAAGATGAAGAAATCGATTTTGCTTGTTTACATCACAATTCTTTCAGTAGTGTATTCTAATGCTCAATTCAAAAACAACCAATCTCCTTTCGCTGATAAGCCTGCAGATTCTTATAGTAATTTTAAAGATGAAAATGGTAAACCCGGTGTTATACTTTGGGGGTCGCTTAAGGAAAAAGATTTGGGATCTAGAAATGTAAACTTTAATCAAGAAGGTGTCCGTAAGGTCAATCAAGTGCCTGCTCCAGGAGTTCATCCTCGAATTTATTTTGGACCCGATGATTTGCCTGAAATAAGAAAGAATTTAAAGGAGACACAATGTGGACAAGGCTGTTGGAAAAACATTCTTTCATGGACTGAGATGATGAAGGGGAATTACGATGACAAAGCAGATTATGCACAACCCGATGTATGGAATGGAAATTTTGGTGGCCTCCATGGGCGTGTTCCTTTATTCCGATTAGGGGTGCCTCGTTCAAATGGAATGGCCTACAACCATAATACATTGGCAAAAGACATTTACGATGGATTGGCAAATGGAACTGCAAAAACTTTCCCTGAATTCTTTTGGGATGCTTTTTCCATAGAAGCATTTCGTTGTTTGATAGAAAAAGATGAAACAGGTGCAAAGAAGTTAGGGAGTGCTGCTATGACTGCTTTAAAGATTGATATTACCAAAAGGGATTCTATTCGTTTAGCAAATCATATTACTAAACCCAATGAACAACCTATTGGACGTTTTCAATTGGCGTTTATCTATGATTTTATTTATAATTGGTTAACCCCTGAACAAAAGAAAGCAATCCACGATGAACTTGCAGAAAATACTTGGAGTCATGATAACTATGGTACTTTTAATACAGCTGAGGCATCAAGGAGTAATTGGGCAACCTTCTCCTATTGGTTATTCGAAGTATTAGCCATTGAAGGTGAGCCTGGGTTTAATGACCTAAAAGTAAAAGGGATGTATAGAGGATGGCATAATTTGATGACCTATGGATGGTTTCAGTCTGGTGCAACCTTCGAAGGAGAGGCAAAGAATCAATTAGGAATGGATGGTGTATTGTCTTTTGCGAAACGTACTGCTCTTTATGGATTTGAGGACATTGCAGGACATCCTTATTTGCAGGCTTATGCCCGTCAGTTTTTGCCTCATAGTATCATTCCTATGCAGGATGGATTTATTAAATATGATTTGTTAGGAGGATGTCATGGCAAATCAGGAGGTGCCAATATCAGTGATTTGTTGGGATTAAAATATATGTTTCCCAATGACAAAAAAATTGATTGGGTATATCATGTCGCAATGAAAGATAGTTACAGTAATGTTCCTGACCGTCCTGACGGATATTTCAATGCTCTTCTGTTCTTCTCCATCTTTGCTACAGATTTTGATAAAAACAATAATGATCCTTCGAAACTAGATCTTGGCAATACCTTTTTTTGTGGTGAGCGTTCTTTGATGATGACGAGGAGTAGTTGGACTACAAAAGATGCTCTGATGTTGAATTTACATACTCGTCAGGCAAATGGAGGTCACCCTTCTTCAGATAGGAATGCAATAATGGTGGCAGGTGCAGGTAGGGTTTGGAGTCCCATTCAAGGAGGCTATGCCTTTGACAATTTCAAACAGAGTGTTGTAGTTATTGATAAGCATTCACAGGATGAACATTCACCTGCTTCAATGGTAGATTTTAAAGATGAACCGTTAGCCACTTTTGCAGTCGGGGATGCAAAATATGCTTGGGATTACAACAATAAGGAACAGGAAAGGAAGAAAGGTTATTATACGGTGGCAGATGTGAGGGCAGGAAAAGTAGAGATGCCCAAGACGGGTAATTGGGAATTAGAACCCAATAGTGTAAATCACTTTAGTTACTTAAAGTTACCATACCGCTATTTGGAAGTGCCGAGGAGTGAGACTCCTCATTGGATTTTGCCTACAGGGGCAGTTCGTCCCTTTTTGCGTCAGGAAAATTTCCGGGTAATAAAGGCATTCCGTACTGCGGGTATTGTAAGAACCGAAAAGCCATTTGCTTTGATTATAGATGATATTCAAAAAGATGACAAGGTGCATCATTACGATTGGATTCTTACGCTCGAACATGATATTCAGATAGTGAGTAAATCTAAAATCAATGAACATGAAATGGATATAATTCTTACAGGTAATGACCCCGAACAAATCAAAGGTTGGGACAAAGACTCTTTGCCTGCAAATTATAGTGGAAAGGTGCCTAGTAAGCAACCAATGCTATTAGTAAGAGTGCTAGATATGAATAATACAATTTCAGTAAATGAAGTAAATATAGAAGAATGGCGTAGTAATAAGCCAAAGAGTAACGAAAGTAATGTTCGGAAATTGATTATTCCTGTAGATGCTGTTTCTCCAAATTTCAAGGTGTTTTTATATCCGTATCATGAGGGCGATGAATTACCTAAAACAAGTTGGAGTGGACATCATACCAAGGTAATTGTAAAATGGAGTAAGGGGCAAAAGCAAGAAATAGATTTTAGAAATAATGTAGATGGCAGAACACATTTGAACATAAAATATGTGGATAAAAGCTTCATTTTTTAGAAAGTGTAGCAAAAAGAAAGAGGTAGTCAAACTATCTCTTTCTACTATCATCATTGTTTAAAACGGCAAATTCAATTAAATAAAATAGGCCAAACGTCAAGGGCGTTAAGCCAATTTGTAGATAGGATTTGTAAATGAATTTCGAATGATAATAGCCGAAATAATCTAATGCCCAATAAACCAAAAAATATAATATGACAAAGGAATATATACAAACCCAAAAAACTTTTAGCCAATGATAAGTTCTTGTTTTCCAATAATTATATCCCAAAATAAAGTTCACTAAAATCAACAAAAAATAAATAGGTTTAAACCAGAATTCATATCTATAATTATCAAAAATTCGGCTTCCTATAAACTCCACTATACCAATTAATAAGAGGGTAACTAGTAAATGTTTATTTCGCATATTGTTATTTATGAAGATAGTAGCATTATGAAAATTGTAAAGTATTTATTTTCTTAAGCTTTAAAAACGAAAGCCATAGAAAAAAAATAGCACTATACACTATTATATTAAAAACATAATGATGCGCAATGTATGTCCAATGTGGTCTTGTTATAACAAGAATTGAAATTGCAACGCACCTCAATATGTTTAAAAGGTAAATAATGATGACTCCAATGATTGCATATTGAATTTTTCTTTTAAATATGCCAGGTGCACAAATGATAAAACCTATGTATAGAAAAAATAATTTGAATCCACTACAGGTATCCATGATATATAATATATTTTTATTCCCTAAGCGGATTATTTCACCCAAAGGGGTATAAGATCCGATAATAAAGTTAGAGGAATAATATTTATTAAGAACCAAAATAGTAGAAACAGAAGTTAAATGTGTGAATGCTTTTACAAAACGTCCATGAGGTAAAAAAACATAATAATATAATATAGAAAATACAGACCAAAGAATGAAGCCTCTTAATAAAACAGTTTTTACTACAGGAGGTAAATCTTGACAAAATGTAATGGCTTTTTTAAAATACAATGTCAATTTCATTATCTTTTTTTGTTTAGCAAAAAAATACAAAATAAAGAGACGCATATTAAAGAGTCTTAAACTAATTAATACACGTCTCTAAATGGAACTATTAAACAGCTATACCTGTAAATTTTTAATATTCACTTCTTTTTTTATCTGATAAAGTTTAACTCCAAGTATAGCAGCACCCGCTGCAAAAAGGATATATATTTCTTTATCTATCGGTACTTCAGTTCCTTGATTTCCTCCTGTTGTTCCCCCACCGCCAGTAACATCTTCTACATCACCTCCAGAACCCCCACTACCTGTACCTGCACCCAATCCGCCGGGGTCAAGTTGTGCGAAAACTGAAACTCTTATAAAAAGAGTCAGTACTACTAATAAAAAAGATTTAAAATACATGTTCAAATTTTTAATTGTAATTATTTAAAAGAAACATTTTTCTGAAAACTCTCTCCATTAGAACTCGTGAGTTTAAGTGTATAAATTCCAGAAGTGATTAACCTATCTGAAGAAATCGTCTTAAGTAGCTTTCCTCCAGCGTGTATTATTTCTTGGCTAATTATTTTTTGACCTAAGCTATTCAATAACTGAAGTGTGTATTTTCCTTGAGTTGTATTATAAAGTTCAACTTTGAATGAGGAACCTATAATTGGATTTGGATAAACACTTAAATTATTTTTAATAGAGTTAGATGAAATTGAAACTGCATCACTATAAGTTACTTCGTCATTGTTATTAATGACCCGGATACGGTAATAGACTGCTCCAGATAGATTTGTCAAGTCGGTGTATGAAGTGATTGAGCTTCCCACAGTTTCTAGGTTTACAAAATCCTTTCCATTTGCTGATCGTTGAATAGTAAAGGAGAAGATATTATTGGCTGAAGGAACATTCCAACTCAAAAATAAATGTTCATTATTTTCTGTTACAGTCAAATTAATGTTTGAGATAGGTAATATATAAGGTGCAAAGTAAATATTGAATCTGTTGAAATAAGTTGCAGAATCTGTACTCGTTGTAAAATTAATTACAGTACTATCACTAGATACTTTAGTTACATTGTTCAAATATTTATCTTTCACAAAGGCGTTCATCCCACTGCCATTGAAAACAAAACCATTCAATTTTAATTGATAGTTTGTTTTTGCCACCATCTTAGAAAGTTGAAGTTTGATAGTATCATTAATCGTGGGCATGTCCATCCCATCAATACATAATTGAGATCCACTCTCAGAAAAAGTAATACTTTCACCAGTATTCATTAATTTTCTACTGTCTTCTTTTCCTATTCCTTTAGTAAATCCTGCTTTAAATACTGCAACTGCACCATCAATAGATCTGCCACCTTTCCATAAGTTGATACCTAATTTGTTGACAGGAGTTTTCGTTCCAAAGACAGTCAAAGGCGAATTTCCTGCTGTTTTGTCTGCTTCTTGAAATAGGATTTGTGGAGAGGTTCCTGATCCATCTTGTTGTATAAAAAACGCCATTCCAGGTTGTATATCATCCGCAATACTAGAACTTCCATTACTATTCGTTCCGGATACGTAATTATAATTGATGTAAGTGCTCGCATTGCTACCATCACGAACATTTGGATCTAAATAATAATAGTAAGGCTGAACACCTTGAGTACTTCCGTGACTACAAATTGAACTCCAACTTACTGTACTAGCATAAGGATTGCCTATGAAACTGAATGCACTTGTACCTCCATTTAGTCCATAACCTGAGCTAAATCCTCCTGTGCTACTTGTGCCGCCTGTTGCAAAAGTCACATCACCAATCACTAAATTCCCTGTTGTTCGTAAAGTTAAATCACTATTCATCGCAGCTGGCTGTGGTGTAGTATATATATTGTAAGAGCGATTTCCTCTAGCTAATAATCGGTATCCCATTGCGGGGTCAAGATTCATTGTTTTTGTATTTGTAGGATAAGTCCATACGCCTCCAGGAAAAGTTTGCATTGAACCACTTCCTGAATAGGAAACATCAAACCCTTTTGTGCTCACCCAATTTTGAGTATGTACAGTATCTTTAACGCCGGTTATCAATATTCCGTATCCATTGTTATAAACACCACCTTCCTGCCAATTATTAAATACACTTCCTGCACTCGCTACTATTGGGCAGACATCAATAAATGGTCTGAATACATGTTGAGAAATGTATCTTTCAGTTGTTACTGTACCAGTAATGCTTCCCCCTACCGCTGCTACCATTGCGTTTTGACTAGTACTAGTATTTTTAAGTGTTAAAAATCCATTTGTGGTTAGTGTACCAGTTATAGAATATAAAACACCATAAAGGTCAAGGGAATTGCCTAATGTTACATTACTACTATTTACAATTAGATGCAACAGACTATTATTTCCTGGACTAAAATATAGAGTGTCATTACAATCCATTTGTAAGATAGAGGTAGAAGAACCAATAAATGTACCACTACCTCCCGACGAAGTTTCCATGAATAATGTATGTCCGTTTATTGAAAGGGTGCCATTATTTATTAAGTCATAAATATATGTATCTGTAGATAGAGCCGGGCTAGGTGTTATCCCTGAAGGAATAAATGCTACTTCTGTTCCTGGAACTGAACCCGCAGTCCAATTTGTTGGGTCACTCCAGTCAGCAGAGGTTGATCCTGTCCACTTATTGTTGATCGTTATTGAAAATGTATTTGAAGTGCCTGCAGGACTAATAACAGTTACATCTGTTGCTCCAACAATTCCAGATGGAACAGCAGCAGTCATACTAGTTCCACTTGCTACTGAAAAACCAACTGCACTGATTCCTCCAAATTGTACGTCAGTGGCTCCACTGAAATTTGAACCTGTAATTGTAATAGTATCACCACCAAATGTAGTCGGAGTAGAGAGACTAGAAATTACGGGTACGGATAAATAGGTGAATCCTCCGTGAGAATCGGTACCCCCAGTTGTTGTTACTGAAACACTTCCAGTTGAACCTGCTGCTACGAGAGCGTCAATTGTAGTGGCGTTTATAACTGAAAAACTTGCAGCTGCTGTACCGCCAAAAGATACGGCACTTACTATAGATACACCTCCAGCCTTAAACCCCGAACCAGTGATCGTTACTGTTGCACCAGTACTTGCTGAAGTTGGGGAAAATGAGGAAACAATAGGAACTGGAATAAAAGTAAACGCACTAGTTAATGTACCAGTTCCTCCAGTTGAAACAACAGAGACATCACCCGAAGAACCAGAACCAACTGTCGCGGTAATCTGTGTAGAGCTATTTACTGTAAAACTAGCGGCAGTAGTACCACCAAAAAAAACTGCTGTAACACCATTAAAATTAGTCCCCGTGATAATTACAGAACTTCCTGAATTAGTAGAAGTAGGTGAAATTGAACTGATTGTTGGGCTTGGCAAATAGGTAAATCCTGCTAAAGAAGTACTTCCTCCAGAAGTTACAACTCTAACACTTCCACTTGTCCCTGTATTAACAACAGCAGTTATTTGTGTAGAACTATTTACTGTAAATGATTTAGCTGCTGTACCTCCAAAAGATACACCCGTAACGCCAGAGAAATTAGTACCAGTTATAACCACAGAACTATCTGTTCCAGCAGAAGTTGGGGTAAATGAACTTACGGTAGGGCTAGGTAAAAAGGTAAAACCCGACTTTGTACCTGTACCTCCAGATGTAACAACGCTTACAATACCAGTTGTACCCGTATTTACTACAGCAGTTATTTGGGTCGAACTATTGACTGTAAAAGATTTTGCTGCTGTGCCACCAAAAAATACGCCAGTTACTCCAGAATAATTTGTTCCTGTTATTACAACAGAACTATCTGTTCCTGCTGATGTTGGTGTGAAAGTACTAACAGTAGGGCTAGGTAAAAAAGTGAAACCTGAAAACGTGGTTGTTCCGACAGGTGTAACAGTAGTGAGTGAAATATAACCCAATCCTGTAGTTGTGCCTGATGCGACTTTTGCTTTTATTTGGGTAGGTTTTCCACTACTATCTGTAATAATTGCGGCAGTACCACCTACTCCTGTACTTGACGTGCCAAATTTAATAGATGAGATATTGGCAAGATTCGTTCCTGTAATCGTTATGATACTGTCTTGACCTGCCGAAGTTGGAGAAAAACCAGTAATTGCAGTACAAGCAAACGAACTGCTAGTCGTTAATGTTAACCCCGCAGCTACTACCGTTATTACGCCTGATCCAGATGCACTAGTTCCAACAGTTATAGGAATTGAGGACGCTGTTACAGATCCAATAGTCGCACTAACCCCACCGCATGTTACACTTGCCACGAGAGATGTACCTAAATTAGTTAGACCTGTGCCTGTTATTGTTACTGATGAACCAGAAAATCCTGAAGTAGGTGAGCAGGTTGTAACTGTAGGGGCTGTAACTATAGAGAAACCATTTTTTGTACCAGTTCCTGAATTCGTTACTGCAACAAAACCAGAACCAGTTGTAGTACCAGTATTTACAACTGCTGTTATTTGTGTACTACTATTGACAGTAAATGAAGCGGCTGCTGTTCCTCCAGTTCCATTGCTTGCAGTTCCAAATTTCACTGCTGATGCACCTGTAAAATTGGTTCCAGTAATCACAACTGTTCCCCCAACAGCAACTCTTGTGGGGGAGAAGGCAGTAACTGTTGGAGCCTGTGAGTAAACTTGATTTCCCCATAAGG
>CANCPA010000031.1 GCA_947379895.1 Chitinophagaceae bacterium
ACTTTTGAAGAGAAGAAAGGAAGGAAGGTATCGATAGGTATTTCTCTTTTAAAGAATGTAAACAGACTAGAATGGTTTTTGGAAAAAGTAACAGAACTCGGTGTATCTGAAGTGATTCCTTTGCTTTGTCAAAGAACCGAAAAACAACAATTCCGATTCGATAGGATGCAAAATATCCTGATTTCTGCCATGCTACAAAGCAAACAGGTTTGGCTACCAATATTACATGAACCCTCTCCGATTGAAAAGATTATTACTAGTTGTACTATTGAACAGAAACTGATAGCACATTGTGAAGAATCCGTAAAAGCAAGTTTAAAAGACCTACAATTGCAAGAAAGCCTTCAAATTCTGATTGGCCCCGAAGGAGACTTTAGTCCAAGGGAAATAGATATTGCTTTGCAGAATAATTATTTACCTGTTTCATTAGGAAATACTCGTCTTCGGACAGAAACAGCAGGCGTAGTAGCGACATCGCTATTGATAAATTTATAATAATCTTTGATGTTCTATTTCTAGGTAACAAAAAGGAAATTCACAAGATGTTTTATTTATCTGCATTTCATTTATTCAAATTATAAGTAGAAATACTTTTTCAACTAAATTATAATTGTTGAAATATACCCTCCCTTATTATACTACTTAATTAGCTAAATAGGTTTACAATTATCATTTGATAGGCTTATTTGTAATGATTTCATTTATATAATTATTTTTATTTCACACTATTTTCAATAATTGTCTATTATAACTCAATAACTATTCATGAAAATCCAATAACTATGAATGAAAGTCAATAACTCTGTATGAAAGTTCATTTACTATGGAAGAAAGTCTATAACTCTGTATGAAAGTCCATTGGTAATAGAAGAAAGTCAATAACTCTGTATGAAAGTCCAATATCTCTGCATGAAAGTCGATTTTACAATAGAAATCGTACTAAAATCATTATTTTTCGGTTAATGAAACAAAAAAAATTAGCTAATAATATGAGTTTATGGAATTAAGAATAAAATAATGGCTAATAAATAGAAGATTTTATTTAAAGAGTTATTGAAGTTTGAAAAAACTCTAATGCAAACATAAAACTTACTATAGATTTATTGAAACTTGGATATGATAAGTGAGGAATTACAAAACTATTCTTATGTGTTAGCCGATTTATAAAATTAGTACACAGGATTTAAGATTGTATTAGAAAAAATATAATTTGGGTGATAGTTTATTTGGACAAGTATATTTTCACATAACAGAAAAAATACTAATCTAATGTATGGGGATAGAAGGAAACTGAAATTTGAACATTATGCTTATGGATGTTTTAGGGGCATCGTAAAAAACGATTTGCTTTGGTAAGATTTTTAAAAAATCTAAGGCTATCCAATAAAAATAAGCCAATAGCGTTATTCTATTATTATAACAACGCTATTGGCTGTAAAGATGTTCCTATTTCTTTTCTCCCTTTGTAAGTGCAGTCAGCTTACCAATCGTTTCCCTTATTTCCTGAATACTATAAAAGCGATATACTTCAGGAACCTTATCTCCTTCTTTTTCTACAGAGGTCATCCGATGAAAAGGACCAACAACAAATGCATCAATATTATCAGAAATCTTAACTGTTGTTTTTGGTAACACAAAAAAGTTACGGTTTGCAGCCGAAATCTTTTTTCCTTCAGTAAGTTGTTGCAAGGAATCAATATCTTTTTTTAGCTGTTCCTGTGTTGTCATTGACTTTGTTAAACGAGGGTCACTATATTTCTGATAACTACCAATCAGTGTATCAGCTTTTGCATTAACAACATACAAACCATTTTGGTCAATAGATACGGTGGCATCCTTATCTAAACCTTTTATTTGCAAGTCAACCTTATCGGCCGTATTGTACGAAATAACCTTTTCGTCACTTCCACTACCATTCACAAAAGTGATGGTTTTTGAGGCTTCATCCACTGTAGTCCCACCTTTAATATACACGATAACCTTTTTGTGATTTTCAGAACATGCTGCTAACAATAACATAGCCGAGCAATAAATAGCACACTTTTTCATTTACAGTAATTTAGTTTTATAAATAGGGGTGCAATGTCTGTATTTTATTTCAACAATTTATTGACGAATGTTTGGTTTTTAAAAACTAGGATGATTAAAGGGAGGTATTACTAGTGAAATAAAGCAAAACAGGGAATAAAAGATTTTAGATTATGATTTTTGGATTTGTATTTGAGTATTTTATTTCCATTGGGATAGCATATGTTTTACTAAAGGAAATTATTATATAAAACAAAAAGGCACAAAAGAAATTTATTAGTACAATAAAAAATTGTAATTAAAGAAGTCCTTTGTGCCTTTGAATTATATTGATTTTTAAGTCTTAAACTTAAAACTTACTATTTAGCAGCAGCGAAACGTTCAGCAACTTTTGTCCAGTTGATAACATTCCAGATTGCGCCCAAATATTCAGGACGACGGTTTTGATACTTTAAATAATAAGCATGTTCCCAAACGTCAACTCCTAAAATTGGTGTACCCTTTACTTCAGCAACATCCATCAATGGATTATCTTGATTAGGAGTAGAACTTACTTCTAATTTACCATCTTTAACAAGTAACCAAGCCCAACCGCTTCCAAAACGGGTAGCACCTGCAGCTGCAAACTTTTCTTTGAAAGCAGCAAAACTTCCAAAAGCACTGTTGATAGCTTCTGCCAATACACCTGTTGGTTCGCCACCTGCGTGAGGTGCTAAACTTTCCCAAAAGAAAGTGTGATTCCAATGACCACCACCGTTATTTCTAACTGCAGGAGAAATTGTACCCGCAACTGCTACTAATTCTTCCAAAGTTTTTCCTTCATTTGGAGTTCCTGCAATTGCCTTGTTTAAATTGTCTACATAAGCTTGATGATGTTTTCCATGATGAATTTGCATGGTAGTAACATCAATAAATGGTTCCAATGCTTCGTGGGCATAAGGAAGTGCCGGTAGTGTAAATGACATGTTTGTATTGTTTAGATTAAAAAAATAAATTAATGGTCACAAATGTAGGCGGTAAGCCGCTATGAGTTATGAATTATGAATTATGAGTTTTGGAAAATTAGTTATCAAACATATTTGCTATCTTCTCATTCTAAAAAAATCTTTCATCAACTTTGCACATTCTTCAGCCAAAACACCTCTGATGATTTCTGTTTTTGGGTGAAAAGGATTGACTGTTGTATAATGTTGATACCCGTTCTTTTCATCGCTTGCACCATAAACTATTCGACCCACTTTTCCCCAATACAAGGCACCGCAGCACATTAAACATGGTTCGACTGTGACATATAATGTGGCTTCGGGTAGATACTTGCTGCCCATTAATTGATAGGCAGTAGTCAATGCTAAAATTTCGGCATGTGCAGTACTATCATTCAATAGTTCGACCTGATTATGTGCCTTTGCGATAATCTTATTGTTCATCACTATCACTGCACCAATTGGGATTTCTTCTTTATCAAAAGCCTCAGCAGCTTCCCTCAATGCCTGACGCATGAAGTATTCATGGCTTTGAGGCGGAGTGTCAATATATAAGCTCATAAGTTTTATGTTGTAAGATGTAAGTATTAAGTTGTAGGTATCATATAATTAACGGAAAAAAACTTATAACCTAATACTTACAACTTATTACTTACTTTGGGTCAAGCGTTCTTTTTATTTTCTCTGATAAATCCTGCAAGTGCAATCTGCTTAGTTTATCCGTAGTCAACGGAAGTGTAGCATTTATTTGTGAACGCAATTGATGTAATTGTCCCCTAGCAATTGCAGGTAAATCGCTTCTATTTGCATCAGAACCAAGTGATAATGTAATCCCTTGAAAACTAATAGTATTTGAAGTTGCACTTGAAGGACTCACAATTGCTGATAGTTTATCTACATAACTCTTTTGCAATAATCTTCTATACATATCAATTGGCTTGGCAATCGATAATTCCGAAAATAATCCACTTTGAACATCTGCCAAAAACTCCATAGCATTATAGGCTTTATCAGACCCAAAACGTTCGATACAAGTTTGCATTCTAGCCATCCGATCTGTAGCTAATAGACTTGCTAAAGCATTTTCTTGCAGATTTGCAACAGGATCACTACTTGTAGGATTGTTTATTTTATCCAAAATATCCTTCGATATAAGCCATCTAGGTGTTGTAAATACTTGTTTATTTAAAAATGAAACAGCTTCTTTTTGTGTAGCTTTTGGGGTTATTTCATAAACAGCACCTGTTTCCTCAACACTCTTAAAGGTTTCATATATGCCCCCTACGTTTCTAGTTACATGGCCAATATATTGACGAAACTGACCAACAAGTTGTACATAAATATTGTATAAGTTGGTATTTAAGTCAGCTTCTTCTTTTGTCCATAGTGATAGATTAGGTAAAATTCTTTGCAGATTTTTAATGCCATATTCACTTGCTTTTATGGCATTATCACCCAAATCTTCTCGCTGTGTTCTTGGGTCGGAAACATTTCCTCCTTCATAACTACCAAACCAATTTCGGGGATTTTCCTTTATTGATGCGATAATCATTTTGTTGCTTGCCTTCTTTTGTTCCTCTTCATTTGCGCCAGGTATATAAGAGTAACCCCACTTAATTGCCCAATAATCATAATCTCCAATCCGAGGATACAATCCCTCTTTACTGATACTATCTTCGGGTTGTGCTACATAATTAAAGCGTGCATAATCCATAATTGAAGCTGTATGCCCATGCGCTTCCACCCATTTCTTGTCCCGTAATTTGTCTACAGGCGTTTTACTACTGCTACCCATATTATGACGAAGTCCAAGGGTATGTCCCACTTCGTGAGATGAAACAAAACGTATCAAATCGCCCATTAAATTTTCATCGTATTTCATTTTTCTTGCTCTAGGATCAACGGCCGCTGTTTGAATCATGTACCAATCATGCACTAGCTTCATCACATTATGATACCATCCAATATGACTTTCCAAGATTTCGCCACTTCGTGGATCATGAACATTTGGACCATAAGCATTTTCAATTTCAGAAGCGAAATATCTAAGAACCGAGAAGCGGGCGTCCTCCATACTCATTGTAGTATCATTTTCAGGCCACTCTTTTCCTATAATTGCATTCTTGAAGCCAGCCTTTTCAAAGGCCTTTTGCCAATCGTTGATGCCTGCTATCAAATAGGACCTCCATTGTTTTGGGGTTGCAGGGTCTATATAATAAATAATTTGTTTTTTGGGCTCAACTAAACCGCCACCAATCCATTTGTTATAATCACTGTCATTCGGTTCTAGACGCCAACGAATCGCAAATTCTTTGTTAGTTACTTGCTGCTGATCATCGCTGTAAACATTAAAGTCATCTGTAAAATAGCCTACACGCTTATCTGCAATACGCTTTGCCATTGGTATTTTTGGCAATAATAAAAGCGAAGTGTTCAACTCAATAGTCACTGAGCCTGCAACAGTCGCAGCGGGTAATGATGCAGAGCCTAACATGCCCATTCCCCCTCCACTACTAAACGCATTGAAGGTTTTAATACTTCTTATTTCAATATTAATTGGGTAAGGTTTAATAGTTTCTATATAAGACTTATCGGATGCAACACCGCTAAAACCAAAACGTTTCTTAGCATTGCTTCCCACACTAACAGGCTGATTATCTCCCTTAAAAAATTCAGTTACATCAATTACATAACTAGGATTCAAACTGTCTTTTCCTTTAGCTGCTATCGAAAATGAATTTGCAATGCTGTTTACATTACTATTTGCCACCGCTTTATAGATAGCTTGGGTAGAATCGGCCGTATTGATTAAGGTTATTATTCGAAGAAAGATATTATTGTTTGGCCCTTTTTCAAATATAAAACTATTCTGATTGGCAATCTCTCCTCCATAACCTGCCCCTGAAGGAACTTTTACAAATCGTACTACGGCTAATATTTCTCTTCCCAAAAGTGTATCAGGAATTTCGAAATAATATTTCTCTTCCACTTTATGTACGGAGAAGAGCCCTTTTTTAGTAATAGCTTTTTCGGTAATTACATCTTTATAGGGCTTTGGGCCATCATTGTTTTTATTTCCAGAAATCAGATCGGAGATTCCCTTAAGCTTTGTAGAATCTGAAGATGTAGTGGGTAATTTTTTTTGTGAAAACGATGTAAAAGGGCAAAAGTAAAAAGCAAAAAAGAAGGCGAGAAATGCCATTATATTCTTCGACACTGTCATAAATAATTTTCTATTTCGTATTAATAAAAGTTTTTAAAGATAAGGGTAGGATTAATACAATGAAATTTTACCTTACTACTCAGGTATTTTTACCAAAATATCAACTATGGTTTAGGCAAGATCAATAGGGATTTCATTCCATTTATAATGGATAGTTACCATTCTATCTAGACAAAAAAATTTGTGTATTTATTTCCCTTTTATTATTCTGACATGAGGAGTATCCATTTTACATATTATCAGAAAGAAAAATGTGAATTAATAGCAGGATTCAAAATAATGAGAGTATTAAAAAATGATGAAATGATTTTTGGGAGGAAGAGGTACGTAATCTAATTTTTGCTGTTCTTATCCTAGCCAAAAGTGTAAATGAAAGGTAGTGCCTTTATCCACTTCACTTTCAACAGTAATACGTCCTCGCATCGCCTCCACTTGATATTTTGAAATAAATAATCCAATGCCTTGTGCATCAGGATTACGATGAAAGGTCTTGTACATTTTGAATAAGTCATGTCCATATTTTTCCAAATTAATACCCATGCCATTATCCTTAATAGATAACTCTAGTTCATTGTTTTGAATACTCGAAGACAATTCAACAATCAATGGCCTCTCAGGGCTCCTGTATTTTATAGCATTAGAACAGAAATTGAGTAAAATGCTTTCCAAATAGGCGGCATTAGCATTTAAAGTGAGTTCTGGATTTACATTATTTATAAAAATTGCATTACTCAGTTCAATCTCAATACCAAGAATATGTATTGCCTTTTCTATGTAATTATATAAGTTTAGATGCTCATTATTTTCATCCCCTCCATTTTGTGCTTCAATAACCTTATTCAAATCCACCATTGTACTTGAAAATCCTTTAGATATGATTTGAAGGTGATGCAACATTTTATCCTTAGTCGCTTCATCCTTTGCAGTGATGAATAATTTCAAAATCATTTCAAGGTTGCGTGAATATGATTTAAGATTATGAGAAATGGTATTTGAAAAATTTATTAGCCGAATGTTTTGTTCTGTTATAATATGGTTTGTTCTTTCTAATTCCTGCATTTTAACAGGCGTAATATCGGTAACATGAACGCAAAAGCCCACCACTTTCCCATTCCTAAAATCTGGGGTATAATTCGCGATAGTATCTCTAGTAAAACCAGAAGGTTGCGTTATCTTTCGTTCAAAGGTTTGAGCTTGACCATCAAGAACAGCCTTAATATAAGGTTCATTCAATGGATATAATGGACCAAGTAATTCTATAAGTGTCATCTTTCCCACCATTTGATTTCTTGTTTTTCCAAACCATTGTAAGTAGGCTGCGTTGGCAAAACGACAAACCAAATCCCTATCCCAATAGGCTAACATTGCGGGAACATGGTCGGCGACCATTACTCCATAAAGTGCTATATTATTTTTATCTGCGGCTGTCATTTAATTTGTTTTTATGTTGTTTTCCTAAACCGTCATAAATTGAGATGCACAAAGAATGCCAAATAGAAATTAAAAGAAAATTTTGTGTTCTTGTTTTTTGTTAAAAAATGATTTCGTAACTAATTCCAATGCGATAATATTATGGTAAATACAAATGATTATGGGATTCTATTTTTTTAGGCTTCGAAAACTATTTTCTTTTCAGTACTTAAATATTTGTGCTAAAATTTTATATGCGGTTGTAACTCCCGTACGTGCTGCCACCACGCAAGCACGTGCTTTAACCTCTCAAGTACTTTTTTTTATCACTCCCGTACATGCTGCAACCACTCCCGTATGTACGGCAATGACAAAAGCAAGTGCTGCAACCTCTCAAAGATTCTTTTTGCATCTAAAACACGTGCTTTTGTCACTCACGTAAGTGCGGCAATCATTCAAGCACGTGCTTTAGTGACTACAAATAGTCATTATTTCAGATTAAATGAACTTTTATTACTTCAAGTATGACCGTTTGTGGTCCAATGTAGGTGATGATTAGCTGCGTAAAATGAATAAGTAAGCAAAAAAGAAATATTGGTAAGCATAGATGTTGAGAAATAGAGTCGATTTAATTAGCACCTCAAGTATTTAATTTAATGTGAAGATGGAGTGAAGAACACAATAAGACTATTGAATTTTAGTCATACAATTATCATAAGCCTTTTATATTAAGTAAAGACAAAATGATAACAAGTGAAATTTCTTAGTCCATGATACTATTCGACTTACTTTCTTTTTTAAACATCTTCCTGTCTGCATAAAAAAGTAATGAAGTCTGAATGAAACTTTTATCTTTTTGCCCACCCGCAGCATTGTAGTCCGTTTGATTTAAATATCCCATTTGAAGTGTGAAAGAACTTGAAAACTGATAACCTAAACCTAGATAGTATCTGTTTCTTTCGAGATGAGGATTTGCATTACCTAAAAATAATTCGTCGAAAGCACTTAAAAAGAGTGTATTTGGAATAATAGAAGGGTGGTTAATGGCAAGAGTTGGATTAATTCTATAGCGTATCCGAGGCTTAAAATTGTTGTTTATCCATCTTTGTTCTAAGCGATATCTGTGTTCGATATTTAATTGATTATATCCGTTATTTAATGTGAATTGCTCCCAAGTTCTACATTCTTCGGTAGCAATTGGAGATTTGAAATTGCCAGAAAAATTATAGGTGGTATATCTGCCACCTCCAAAGAAAATAGTACTGCGATATTTAGGAAAGTTATAAAACATTCCGGCTTTTAATTCATGATAATAAAAGTCGGTAAATAGATTCTGCGAACGAGTTTGGGTTTCTAACCAAAGAGTAGTATGAGGGTTGAATTTATAATACAAATCAACAATATTCCAGGTGCCAACATTAGTAGTTTGTGCCGAGACGGTGAAGTAAAGTGCAAGAATAGTAACTGTAATTAACAGGCTTTTCCCTTTTTGTATAATTGGGACTATATTTCTCATTCAGGCAAATTTAAAAGAATATTATTATCAAATAAATTTATATAAAATAAAACAACTAAAATATGGGTAGTATTTCTCCTGTTTTAAATTCAAGCTGATTGTTTCATTTTTCAAAAACTTGAAATCTATAAAAACGAGTTATTATTACAATATAATTATTACATATTGCATAAAGACTGATTACTTTAAATTGAAAGAATTTGTGAAAATCAATTTTTAAAGACTATTTCAAATCGTTTAAAAAATAATTATCTATTGCCAAAATCATATTAAACATGATTAGTTTATTGTACTTTTGCCTTAATTAATAAACTAGACAATGAGGCTACTGCCTTCAAAGAAAGTTCATCCCTTAATAATTTGGTTTGCCGTTATTGTTCTCATCAATATGTTGGGTGTAATAGGCTTTATGATTGTTGAAAATCTAAGCTTTTTCGATGCAGTATATATGACTGTAATTACAATTACTACAATAGGATATGGCGAGGTTAAACCCTTATCTCATAATGGAAGAGTATTCAATATCGTTTTTATTATCACTTCATTTACTACAATTACTATTGCTCTTGCATGGCTGACCCGATACATTGCAAGTGGCGAAATGTTTATATATCTTAAAAATAGGAAGCTCATGAAAATGCTTGAAAATTTAAATAATCATGTTATTGTTTGTGGTTTTGGCAGAAATGGACAACAGGCGGCAAAGACATTGAAGAGTCATAAATTGCCTTTTGTTGCCATAGATTACAGAGAAAAAAATATTGATGATTTCTTGAAAAATGACTCTAGTCTAATCTATATTAAAGGAGATGCTACCGACGATGCCTTACTTGTGCAAGCTGGAATTGATCGGGCAAAAGGGTTGATTTGTGCATTACCTACGGATGCCGATAATGTTTTTGTAGTGTTATCTGCAAGAGCGTTGAATCCGAAAATTCAGATTATTAGTCGTTCTGCACAGGCAAGTTCTATTGCCAAATTAAAAAAAGCGGGGGCAGACAATGTAATCATGCCCGATAGAATTGCAGGGACACATATGGCCACTCTTTTATCTAAACCTGATGTTATAGAGTTTATCGATTATTTATCTGGAGAGGAGGGAGAGAGTATCAATATTGAGAGTGTTGCGTATGAACAATTGCATATTTCTATTCAAAATTCTACTTTGAAAGAAGTGATGGAATGGGAAAAAACAGGTATGACCTGCATTGGTGTAAAGGATAAAGACGGTAAATTTATCATTAGTCCATCAGAAGATACGTTGATTAGCCCTGGAATGAAAGTTATTGTATTAGGCTCGAAAGAACAGATACGGAAAATGAAACACAATCTAATCAATGTTAAATAAGTTCTAAAATTATTTTCCAATATCATTAATGGTAAAAAGTAGATAAAGGTATTGTGTCGCTATTAATTCAAAAATACATACTATTCTTGCAGTCGTTTTGCGAAGTTGAATAGTAGCGTTCAGGCAGCAAAACATATTAATATAGTATCAATCAAAAAAATTATTATCATGAAAAGTAAAATTTTACTCTTTTTGCTTGTTTCTTTCTGTTTTAGCTTAAACATTTTTGCTCAAACGGCTTCTCCTTCCTTTATAGGTGGTGCAAATCAGTCGTTAACTATTTGTGAAAATGCAAGCAGTTATGTCATAGACAGTTATTTTTCTACTTATGATAATACAAATGGGTTGACTTTAACATATTCAATAGTTACACCTCCGATTCATGGAACGCTACACGGTTTTCCTGGTTCAGGAAGTAGTAATAGCGGTGTTTTTAATCCTTCAGGGTTTAATTATTCTCCTACTACAGGATATAGTGGTTCAGATAATTTTCAGATAAGAGTTTCTGATGGTATTTCAAGTGCTATTACTTCGGTTAGTGTAACTATTAATACGCTTCCTACGATTTCTGCAATTACGGGAACTCCTTATGTCTGTGGCGCAAATTCATCAACACTAAGTAATGCCTCTACGGGGGGTAAATGGACTAGTAATTCAATAAATGCAACAGTTGATAGCCTTACAGGTGTGGTTACGGGTGCATATGTTGGATCTGCCACTATAACTTATACGGTAACGAATGCGAGTGGTTGTTCTGCGACTGCTTCAACCAATTTCGTTGTTAGTGGTACACCACTAGTTGCATCAATCACTGGTACTGGGACTGTTTGCGTAGGGTTAACTACAACTCTAGCAGATGCTACAGCTAATGGAGTTTGGAGTAGTAGTAATACAAATGCTGCCACAGTAAATTCGAGTGGGGTAGTTACGGGTGTAGCTGCAGGTGCAGGTGGGGCCACTATTTCCTATACAATAACCAATTCTTACGGTTGTAGTGGAGCTTCTACAAGAAATGTAACGGTAAGCAATAGTCCTACGGTTAATGCAATCACTGCTGCAGTAACAAAAGTGTGTGTTGGTAGTACCATTACAATGACAGATAATACTTTTGGAGGTACTTGGTCGAGTAGCAATACTGCCCTTGCAACAGTAGTTTCTAGAGGAGGGTTCCCATCTACTGCAACTATTACCGGTGTTTCTGCAGGTACTGATACTATTCTTTATACTACCACAAATGGAAACGGTTGTTCTGCTTCTAGTAAAGTAGCAATTACTGTTGGTGCAATTCCTGTGGTTGGAGCAATTAATGGTACAAAAACAGTTTGTGCAAAATCAACTACACAATTATCAAATACAACTTCGGGAGGTGTTTGGACAACAAGTAGTGCTGCTATTGCAACAGTGAGTTTAAGTGGATTAGTAACAGGTGTTACTGCAGGAAATGCAACAATAACTTATACAGTTACAAATGCTACCGGATGTTCTACTGCTGTTACAACTACTGTTACAGTGGTTGCAGCACCTGTAGTTGCGGCAATTACAGGTACTAATACAACTTGCGTAGGATCAACTACAACATTAGCTGATGCCACAGCAGGTGGAACTTGGACAAGTAGTAATGACGCAATTGCAACAGTTAATACTACGGGAACTGTTACAGGAAATGCATTTGGTACTGATACTATCTATTATACAGTTACGGGGCCCTCTTGTAATACTACAGTGTCATATCCCGTTACAGTAAGTTCAGGAATTGTTGTACCTGCAATTGGTGGCGTATCTTCAGTTTGTACAGGTTCTACTGCAACACTTACAGATGCTACAAACGGTGGAGTATGGTCGAGTAGTAATACGGCTGTTGCCACAGTCAATGCAAGTGGTGTGGTTACTCCTGTTGCGATAGGTTTGACTGTTATAAAATATACTTTAGGTATTGGTACATGTACAGGAAGTGCTATTAAGAATGTAACTATAAACGCTACTCCAGTATTGACTGATAATAATATTGTTTCTACAACAATCTGTTCTTCCGATTCAGTTTTATTGACAAATACTACAAGTGGTGGTGTTTGGTCAACTAATAATGCAGCTGTAGCAACAGTTAGTCAAACTGGATTAGTGAAAGGTGTGTCAGCAACAACACTAACTACTGGAATTGTTTATACTGTCACAAATGCTTACGGTTGTTCTGCTACTAAATCTAGTAATATTACAGTAAATGCTAAACCTGCTGCCTTTACTATTACTGGTACAAATGCAACATGTATAGGAACATCCACTGGATATTCCACATCAGGAAATGGTGGTGCATGGGCAACAAGTAATAGTGCAGTTCTTCGGTTAACAAATACTGGTAATAATGCAACAATTACGGGGTTAACAGCAGGTAATTCTACTGTATCCTATACAGTTTCTAATGGTGTTTGCTCTACAGTAAGTTCAACGGTGGTTACTGTGGGTGCTACAGTAACTGTTTCTCCAATTCAAGGTGCTTCAACTGTTTGTGTGGGTACAAATAGTACGTACACCGACTCTACTACAGGTTCTGGATTAGGAGGCGCTGCTTGGAGTGTGATTAATGGAACTGGTACAGCTACAATTGGTGGAACAGGTGCATTGTCGCCAAGTACTGCAGGAACAGTAACTGTAAAATATACTTATACTAGAGGCGCCTGTACAGGTTCTGATTCTAAGGTAGTTACGATATATCCCGTGCCAACAGTATCTGCAATAACAGGAACAACCACAGTTTGTGTTGGTAATACAACCACACTTTCAGATGGGACTTCTGGTGGAAAATGGTCTAGCGGTAATACTGCGCAATTGGTAATAGATTCATTAACTGGTGTTGCAACTGGTGTAGCGAGGTCTTTTGCTGGCGTTACAGTTACCTATAAATATACGAATGCAGGAGGTTGTAGTGCATCTGCTAGTACATCAGTAACTGTAAATGCAGGAACAGTACTTCGTGCAAATACGGGTACTACATCTTTGTGTGCTGGCTCAACTACTACATTAGCAAATACAACTGCAGGAGGAACATGGTCGAGTAGTAATACTGCAATTGCTACAGTAAATGGTTCAGGAGTTGTAAGTGGCGTTGCTGCGGGTACAGTAGTGATTCAATATCTTATTACCACAGGAGGTTGTCCTAGTTATGCAAATAGTACAATAACAGTGAATGCATTACCAACTGTATTGGCAACAACAGGAAATTCTTCTTCCTGTGCCGGAAGTGCAACTGCGTTAGTTAATTCTTCAACAATACCTACAGGAGGAACAGGTATTTGGAGTAGTACCAATACATCGTTAGCAACTGTTTCAGCAACAGGAATTGTGACAACAATTGCTGCTGGTATTGATACTATTAATTATAAAGTTACCAATACAAATACGGGTTGTACAAATACAGCTATTCTTCCTTTTACTATTAATGCAAATCCGGTAGTAGCTGCTATTTCAAGTGCAGGAACAACAGTTTGTGTGGGAAGTACTCTCGCTTTGACTGATGCTACAAGTGGTGGTACTTGGGGAATAAATGATACTTCTTTAGCAAAAATATCTGCAAGTGGAGTCGTTTCTGGAAATAAAGTTGGTGATGTAGTGGTAACTTATACTGTTTCTAAAAATGGTTGTACTACAATCGTTTATGGAAATGGAACCGTAGAACCATTGCCTGTAGTAGCAGCAATTACTGGAACTACTACTCTTTGTCAAGCTAGTACATCAAAATTATCAAGTACTACAACGGGAGGTGTTTGGACAAGTAGCGATACTTCAATTGCAAAAGTAGATGCTGCAGGTACGCTAACAGGAATTGGTGCGGGTAATGCGACAATTACTTATACAGTAACGAGTATTTATGGTTGTGTTACTGCTGTAACTACAACTGTAAAAATAAATCCTCTACCTGTAGTTGCTGCAATCACAGGAAACGCTGCCATTTGTTTTGGAGGAACTCAAACTTTGGGTGAAACAACAACAGGTGGTGTTTGGTCAAGTGTGAATACTTCAATTGCAAACATTAATAACACTGGTTTATTTACACCTGTTACAATAGGCGTTGATACCATTAATTATACTGTTACCAATTTATTCAATTGTATAACGACTGTTTCAAAAGTCATTACCATCAATGCTACTCCTGTTGCATCATTTACGGTAAATAAAGTCTCTCAATGCCTTAGTGGTAATTTGTTTGTTTTCAATAATACGAGTACAATAAGTGCAGGTTCAATTACTTATTCATGGACAATAGATGGCAAAAACTTTACCACTACAAGTCCTACCTATACTTTTGCTATTGCAGGAAAATATATAGTGAAATTAGTGGTGACAAGTGGAACAGGTTGTACGGACAGTGTATCACAAACAATTACTGTCAATCCTCAACCTGTACCAACCTTTACTATTAATAATGCAAATCAATGTTTAACAGGAAACAGTTTTGTATTGACAAATGGCAGTACAATAGCTAGTGGAACTGAAACTTTTAGTTGGAATTATGGAGATGGAACGGCAGTTTCAACAACTACAAATCCTACACATGCCTATACTAAGGCTGGTTCATATTCTATTGTATTGACTGCTACTAGTGATAGTAGTTGTGTGGATAGTACTAGTCAAATAGTTACCCTAACTGCAAATGTTACGCCTACTGTTTCAATCAGTGCATCAGCAACAAGTATTTGTGCTGGTACTTCAGTTACGTTTACTGCAACGCCTGTAAATGGTGGAACCACTCCTGCTTATCAATGGAAAAAGAACGGCGTTATTGTAGGAACAAATTCAAGTGTATATAGCAATAATAGTCTTGCAAATGGAGAAGTAATTACTTGTGTTTTAACAAGCAATGTAACCTGTGTGACAGCATCAACTGCAACAAGTAATTCTGTTACAATGGCAGTAGCACAATATGCTACTCCTTCAGTAAGTATTAGTGCAACTTCAACTACAATTTGTACAGGGACAAGTGTAACATTTACTGCAACTCCTTCAAATGGTGGGGTTACTCCTGCCTATCAATGGCAGAAGAATGGAGTTAATGTAGGAACTAATTCTACTACCTATACGATAGCGTCTTTGGTGGATAATGATAAGATTACTTGTATTTTGACTAGCAGTGTTACTTGTGTAACCTCAAAGACAGCTACAAGCAATACAGTAACGATAACTGTAAATCAACCTACAACTTCAACTACAAATGCAAGCATCTGTGCCGGTGGTTCATATAGTTTCAATGGTACTACATACACGACAGCAGGTACTTATGTTGCTCATTTAACAAACTCAGTTGGTTGTGATAGTGCTGCTACTTTAAACTTAACAGTTAAGTCACTCAGTACAAGTACTACAAATGCAAGTATCTGTGCCGGCGGTTCTTACACCTTCAATGGTACAGCTTACACTACAGCAGGAACTTACGTTGCACATCTAACAAATGCGGTAGGATGTGATAGTGCTGCTACTTTGGTTCTTACTATCAAATCACTTAGTACAAGTACTACAAATGCAAGCATCTGTGCTGGCGGTTCTTACACTTTTAATGGTACTACCTATACTAAAGCAGGAACTTACATTGCTCATCTAACAAATGCGGTTGGTTGTGATAGTGCCGCTACACTGAACTTAACAATCAAGGCATTGAGTACAAGCACTACAAATGCAAGTATCTGTGCAGGCGCAAGCTATACATTTAATGGTACTGCTTATACTACAGCAGGTACCTATGTTGCACATTTGACAAACTCAGTAGGTTGTGATAGTACTGCTACGCTGAACTTAACAGTTAAGGCACTCAGTACAAGTACTACAAATGCAAGTATCTGTGCTGGCGGTTCTTATACCTTCAATGGTACAGCTTACACTACAGCAGGAACTTACGTTGCACATCTAACAAATGCAGTAGGATGTGATAGTGCTGCTACTTTGGTTCTAACTATAAAAGCATTGAGTACAAGCACCACAAATGCAAGCATCTGTGCCGGAGGTTCATATAGTTTCAATGGTACTTCCTACACTACAGCAGGAACTTATGTTGCTCATCTGACAAATGCAGTAGGTTGTGATAGTACTGCTACGCTGAACTTAACAGTTAAGGCACTCAGTACAAGTACTACAAATGCAAGTATCTGTGCAGGAGCAAGCTATACATTTAATGGTACTACTTACACTACAGCAGGAACATATGTTGCTCATTTAACAAATGCGGTTGGTTGTGATAGTGCTGCTACATTAAACTTAACAATTAAGGCACTCAGTACAAGTACTACAAATGCAAGCATCTGTGCCGGAGCAAGCTATACGTTTAATGGTACTGCTTATACTACAGCAGGTACTTATGTTGCTCATCTGACAAATGCAGTAGGTTGTGATAGTGCCGCTACTTTAAACTTAACAATTAAGGCATTGAGTACAAGCACCACAAATGCAAGTATCTGTGCAGGCGGTTCTTATAGTTTTAATGGTACTACCTACACGAAGGCAGGTAGCTACGTTGCACATCTGACAAATGCGGTTGGTTGTGATAGTGCTGCTACTTTGGTTCTTACTATCAAATCACTGAGTACAAGCACTACAAATGCAAGTATCTGTGCAGGAGCAAGCTATACCTTTAATGGTACTGCTTATACTACAGCAGGTACTTATGTTGCTCATCTGACAAATGCGGTTGGTTGTGATAGTGCCGCTACGCTGAACTTAACAATTAAGGCACTCAGTACAAGTACTACAAATGCAAGCATCTGTGCAGGAGCAAGCTATTCATTTAATGGTACTACCTACACGAAGGCAGGTAGCTACGTTGCACATCTAACAAATGCAGTTGGTTGTGATAGTGCTGCTACGCTAAACTTAACAATCAAGGCACTCAGTACAAGTACTACAAATGCAAGTATTTGTGCAGGAGCAAGCTATACCTTTAATGGTACTGCTTATACTACAGCAGGTACCTATGTTGCACATTTGACAAACTCAGTTGGTTGTGATAGTGCTGCTACACTAAACTTAACAATCAAGGCACTCAGTACAAGTACTACAAATGCAAGCATCTGTGCTGGCGGTTCTTACAGTTTCAATGGAACAGCTTACACAACAGCAGGAACTTACATTGTACATCTAACAAATGCGGTTGGTTGTGATAGTGCCGCTACACTGAACTTAACAGTGAAGGCATTGAGTACAAGCACTACAAATGCAAGCATCTGTTCAGGAGCTAGCTATTCATTTAATGGTACTACCTACACGAAGTCAGGTAGCTACGTTGCACATCTAACAAATGCAGTAGGATGTGATAGTGCTGCTACTTTAAACTTAACAGTTAAGGCACTCAGTTCAAGTACTACAAATGCAAGTATCTGTGCGGGCGGTTCTTATAGTTTTAATGGTACTACCTACACGAAGGCAGGTAGCTACGTTGCACATCTGACAAATGCGGTTGGTTGTGATAGTGCTGCTACGCTAAACTTAACAATCAAGGCACTCAGTACAAGCACTACAAATGCAAGTATTTGTGCAGGAGCAAGCTATACCTTTAATGGTATTGCTTATACTACAGCAGGTACCTATGTTGCACATTTGACAAACTCAGTTGGTTGTGATAGTGCTGCTACGCTAAACTTGACAGTGAAGGCACTCAGTACAAGTACTACAAATGCAAGCATATGTGCAGGAGCAAGCTATACCTTCAATGGTACTACATACACTACAGCAGGAACTTATGTTGCTCATTTGACAAATGCAGTAGGATGTGATAGTGCTGCTAGATTAAACTTAACAATTAAGGTAGTGAGTACAAGCACTACAAATGCAAGCATATGTGCAGGGTCAAGCTATATATTTAATGGTACTACATACACTACAGCAGGTACTTACGTTGCTCATTTGACAAATGCAGTTGGATGTGATAGTGCTGCTACACTAAACTTAACATTGAAGGCACTCAGTACAAGTACTACAAATGCAAGCATCTGTGCAGGCGGTTCATATACATTTAATGGAACTACTTACACTACAGCAGGAACTTATGTTGCACATTTGACAAATGCAGTAGGATGTGATAGTGCTGCTACGTTAAACTTAACAATTAAGGCATTGAGTACAAGTACCACAAATGCAAGCATCTGTGCAGGAGCAAGCTATACCTTTAATGGTACAGCATATACTACAGCAGGTACTTACGTTGCACATCTAACAAATGCAGTTGGTTGTGATAGTGCTGCTACGCTAAACCTAGCAATTAAGGCACTCAGTACAAGCACTACAAATGCAAGTATCTGCGCTGGAGCAAGCTATACATTCAATGGTACTACTTACACTACCGCAGGAACGTACGTGGCACATTTGACAAATGCAGTAGGATGTGATAGTGCTGCTACTTTGGTTCTAACAATTAAGGCATTGAGTACAAGCACTACAAATGCAAGTATCTGTGCAGGCAGTTCTTATACCTTTAATGGTACTACCTACACTCAAGCAGGTAGCTACGTTGCACATTTAACAAATTCTGTAGGTTGTGACAGTGCTGCTACGCTAAACCTATCAATCAAGGCATTGAGTACAAGTACCTCAAATGTAAGTATTTGTGCAGGGGCAAGCTATATCTTCAATGGTTCTACTTACACTACTGCAGGAACTTATGTGGCTCATTTAACGAATGCAGTAGGTTGTGATAGTGCCGCAACTCTAAACTTAACAATTAAGGCTTTGAGTACAAGCACTACAAATGCAAGTATCTGTGCAGGTGCAAGCTATACCTTTAATGGTTCTACCTACACTACAGCAGGAACTTATGTTGCTCATCTGACAAATGCGGTTGGTTGTGATAGTGCTGCTACTTTGGTTCTAACTAATAAGGCCTTGAGTACAAGCACTACAAATGCAAATATCTGTGCTGGAGCTAGCTATACATTCAATGGAACAGCTTATACTATAGCAGGTACTTATGTTGCTCATTTAACAAATGCGGTTGGTTGTGATAGTGCTGCTACTTTGGTTCTAACTATTAAGGCCTTGAGTACAAGCACTACAAATGCAAGTATCTGTGCAGGAGCAAGCTATACGTTTAATGGTACTACCTATACTAAAGCAGGAACTTACATTGCTCATCTAACAAATGCGGTTGGTTGTGATAGTGCTGCTACTTTAAACTTAACTGTAAAAGCTTTGAGTACAAGCACAACAAATGCAAGTATCTGTGCAGGCGGTTCTTACACCTTCAATGGTACAGTTTACACTACAGCAGGAACTTACGTTGCTCATTTAACAAACTTAGTAGGTTGTGATAGTGCAGCAACGCTGAACTTAACAATCAAGGCACTCAGTACAAGTACTACAAATGCAAGCATCTGTGCGGGCGGTTCTTATACCTTTAATGGTACTACTTACACTACAGCAGGAACTTACGTGGCACATTTGACAAACTCAGTTGGTTGTGATAGTGCTGCTACGCTAAACTTAACAATCAAGGCACTCAGTACAAGTACTACAAATGCAAGTATCTGTGCCGGCGGTTCTTATAGTTTTAATGGTAATACCTACACGAAGGCAGGTAGCTACGTTGCACATCTGACAAATGCGGTTGGTTGTGATAGTGCTGCTACGCTTAATTTAACAATCAAGGCTTTGAGTACAAGCACTACAAATGCAAGTATCTGTGCAGGAGCAAGCTATACCTTTAATGGTACTGCTTACACTACAGCAGGAACTTATGTTGCTCATTTAACAAATGCGGTTGGTTGTGATAGTGCTGCTACTTTAAACTTAACAGTTAAGGCACTCAGTACAAGTACTACAAATGCAAGTATCTGTGCAGGAGCAAGCTATACCTTTAATGGTTCTACTTACACTACAGCAGGAACATATGTTGCTCATTTGACAAATGCAGTAGGATGTGATAGTGCTGCTACGCTGAACTTAACAATTATGGCACTCAGTACAAGCACTACGAATGCAAGCATCTGTGCCGGTGGTTCTTACACCTTCAATGGTACAGCTTATACTACAGCAGGTACTTATGTTGCTCATTTAACAAATGCGGTTGGTTGTGATAGTGCTGCTACACTAAATCTAACACTAAAGGCACTCAGTACAAGCACTACAAATGCAAGTATCTGTGCAGGTAGTTCTTATATTTTCAATGGTACAGCTTACACTACAGCAGGAACTTACGTTGCTCATTTAACAAACTCGGTTGGTTGTGATAGTGCTGCTACTTTAAACTTAACAGTTAAGGCACTCAGTACAAGTACTACAAATGCAAGTATCTGTGCAGGTGCAAGCTATATCTTTAATGGTACTACTTACAATACAGCAGGAACTTATGTAGCACATCTAACAAATGCGGTTGGTTGTGATAGTGCTGCTACGCTGAACTTAACAATCAAGGCATTGAGTACAAGCACCACTAATGCAAGTATCTGTGCGGGCGGTTCTTACACCTTCAATGGAATAGCTTACACTACAGCAGGCACTTATGTTGCTCATTTAACAAATGCGGTTGGTTGTGATAGTGCTGCTACGCTAAACCTAACAATTAAGGCACTCAGTACAAGCACTACAAATGCAAGCATCTGTGCGGGAGCTAGCTATACATTTAATGGTACTACTTACACTACAGCAGGCACTTATGTTGCTCATTTGACAAATGCAGCAGGATGTGATAGTGCTGCTACGCTAAACTTAACAATAAAAGCCTTGAGTACAAGCAGTACAAATGCAAGTATCTGTGCCGGCGCAAGCTATACCTTTAATGGTTCTACCTACACTACAGCAGGAACTTACATTGCACATCTAACAAATGCGGTTGGTTGTGATAGTGCCGCTACTTTGGTTCTAACTATTAAGGCCTTGAGTACAAGCACTACAAATGCAAGTATCTGCGCAGGCGGTTCTTATAGCTTTAATGGTTCTACTTATACTTCAGCAGGAACTTACGTTGCACATCTAACAAATGCGGTTGGTTGTGATAGTGCTGCTACGCTGAACTTAACAATTAAGGCACTCAGTTCAAGTACTACAAATGCAAGCATCTGTGCAGGTGCAAGCTATATCTTTAATGGTACTACTTACAATACAGCAGGAACTTATGTAGCACATCTAACAAATGCAGTAGGATGTGATAGTACTGCTACACTAAATTTAACAGTTAAGGCACTCAGTACAAGTACTACAAATGCAAGTATCTGTACTGGCGGTTCTTATACCTTTAATGGTACAGCTTACACTACAGCAGGAACTTATGTTGCTCATTTAACAAACTCGGTTGGTTGTGATAGTGCGGCAACTTTGGTATTGACTGTTACACCAACTGTAACACCGACTGTATCTATTACTGCAAGTTCCACAACTATCAGCAGTGGTTCTAGTGTGACATTTATTGCAGCACCACTTAATGGCGGAGCTACTCCTATGTATCAATGGGTTAAGAATGGTATAAATATTTCAGGTGCCAATTCAGACACATTGATAACCTCGAGCCTGAATAATAAAGACACAATTACTTGTATTTTAACAAGTAGTATTGGTTGTGTTACTAGTATTTCGGTTACTTCAAATTCTATTGGAATTACTGTTAATTCTCTATTCACTATTAGCGGTTCAGTCAAAAATCCTTTGGGTGCAATTATTCCGACTGTTACTGTAAGCTTGAATGGCACGCAGTCTGTTACTACTGATGTAAATGGTAATTATAGTTTCACAGGGTCACCTGATAGTAGTTTTGTTATTATGCCTTCTAAGAACAATGATAAGACGATTGCTAATGGTGTAAATGGTACTGATATCAGTTTGATTCAAAGTCATATCTTGAAGAAGGTAATATTTAATGCGCCTTATAAGTTAATAGCTGCTGATGTAAATAGTGATGGTGCTGTAAATGGTACTGATATCGCCTTGATTAAATCGTTAATCTTAAAGCGTATTACCAAATTCACTGGCAATAAGTTGTGGGCCTTTGTAGATAGTAGTTATAGTTTCCCTACTCCAACTAAGCCGTTTCCTTTCCATGACAGTATCAGTATTGCCAAAATTTCGACTAATCAATCAAACCAAAACTTCATTGGGGTTAAATTGGGAGATGTAAACTATGATTGGAATTCAGCTATTTTGGGTGCTAATCTTTCTAGTACATCCATTGAATTATTCAATGATAAAATTGCAGTTAGTCCAGTTGCAACAGAAGTTCGTGTGCCTGTTAAGGTCAAGAATTTCAAGAACATCATGGGTATGCAATATACTTTGAACTATAATAGTGATGCATTAGAATTGAAAGCTGTTGAAAATAACAGTATTCGTATGGATTATAATACTGATTATGCTTCAGAGGGTATGTTGCCAATACTATGGGTAGATGCAGCGAGTGAACCAAAATCATTGGAAGATGGTACTACCTTGTTCGAGTTGGTATTTAATAAGAAAGGTAATTTAACAAATGAAGACATTAGTCTTACTTCCGATATTACTGCTGCAAGTGCATTCGATGGAAACTACAATACTGTTGGAATTGTTAAATCGGGTGGAACTATTAGTGATGCTGCCTCTATTGTAAGTTCAGATAGTTGGAATGTAGTTCCAAATCCTACAAAAGATGGATTAGTAAAAGTAGTTTTATCTCTTGCAAAAGGAAAGAAAGTTCAGTTCGAATTAACATCTCTCGAAGGAAAGTTGTTAATGCAACAAACTACTGTTTTCCCTGTTGGAAATAGTTCAATTGTTCTTGACCTTCAAAAACAAGTAAGACTAACACCGGGTATCTACTATTTGAAAGCTATCGGTGTTGATGGCGTTAATATTAAACAAGTATTATTTGTGAAATAGTATTTCAATACAATATTGAGAATAGATTGGCCGCCTCTGAATTTTCAGGGGCGGCTTTTTATTTTAAGTCTGATTTTTCGCTAAAATATTGGACCACTAAAATAATTGAAGATGTGAGTTTCGAAGTTCCCCTTATTTTTGTCCGATGGCTGCATTACAATTTAATCTTCAAAATACAGACACAAACAGTAAAGCAAGGGCAGGTGTTATAACTACCGATCATGGCGTTATTAATACTCCTATTTTCATGCCTGTAGGAACGGTGGGAAGTGTGAAAGCTGTTACACAATTGCAACTAAAAGAGGAGGTAAAGGCTCAAATTATTCTTGGAAATACATATCACCTTTATTTACGTCCCGGAACTGAAGTACTCGAAGCAGCAGGTGGATTACATAAATTTAATGGTTGGGATCGTCCAATACTTACAGATAGTGGGGGATATCAAGTTTTTTCTTTGGCTGCAAACAGGAAGCTTACCGAAGACGGAGCTTTATTTCAGAGTCATATTGACGGTAGCAGGCATTTGTTTTCTCCCGAAAGAGTAATGGATATTCAACGTAGTATTGGTGGTGATATTATCATGGCATTTGATGAATGCCCTCCTTACCCTAGTGATTACAAGTATGCCCAAAAAAGTATGGAGCTTACCCACCGTTGGTTAGATAGATGCTTTAAACGATTAGAGGAAACTCCCGATAAATATGGCTATACACAAAATCTTTTTCCAATTGTTCAAGGAAGTACTTATAAGGATTTGCGAGTTGCTGCTTCTCAATTTGTAGCAGATAAAAATGCAACAGGTAATGCAATAGGAGGGTTGAGTGTAGGTGAACCCGAAGAGATGATGTATGAATTTACTGAATTGTGTTGCGATTATTTACCCGTTAGTAAACCACGTTATTTGATGGGTGTGGGTAATCCTTGGAATATTTTGGAGAATATATCACTTGGGGTAGATATGTTCGACTGTGTGATGCCTACTCGAAATGGTCGGAATGGGATGTTATTTACTTCGAAGGGTGTAATTAATATTCGTAATAAGAAATGGGCAACAGATTTTAGTTGTATTGATGATGGTATTCCTTGTCATACTAGCCAATATTATTCAAAAGCCTATTTGAGACATTTATTTGTTGCCAACGAAATTCTAGCTTTGCAAATTGCTAGCATCCATAATCTTTCTTTTTATTTGTGGTTAGTGACCGAAGCTAGAGAGCAGATTCTACAAAATACCTTTCATAGTTGGAAGATTGAAATGATTGAAATTTTGAAACAACGATTGTAGTGGTATGTATATATACCTAAAAAAACAGGATGATTTATGCATATAAGCCCTACGATTTAAAGTGTATAGTCGTTCTAACTCATCTATTTTATCAAACAAAAGTTTTTTTACAGATGTACACTGTTAATAATTCTAGTTTATCAGTTTACCTCCAATTAGTTTTGCCATAATTAACACAAAAGATTCAAATAGACCTCAATGTTTAGTCGATTATATTCTTAATAAATTTTAGCTTCTTCTCAATAATAGAGCACAAATTGACAATAAGTGCTCTATTATTGAGAGTTTGACATCTATTATTGTCAATAAGTGACCACTTATTGTCAATTTGTGGTCTCTTATTTAAAGGAAGAATATGTTTATAGAGAACTAACCCCCTTTTTTTTTGAGAAATTGAGAGGCAAATGGTCTTTTTTATTTTAATAAGATTGCTTTCCTTCAATATACTAGTATAGATATATTTTCAAGACAAAAAACATTTATACACCCATATAATTTTCGTTGAATGTCTGCAAACGATAAGTAGTTACTTTTGCGTCAAATAAATTTAAAGATGACACTGATTGAAGAACTTCGTTGGAGAGGCATGTTGCAAGATATTATGCCAGGAACAGAAGAACAATTAAATAAGGAAATGACGAGTGCCTATATTGGTTTCGATCCTACTTCTGATAGTCTACATATAGGTAGTCTAGTCCCCATTCTTTTATTGGTACATCTACAAACGGCAGGACATAAACCGATTGCTTTAGTAGGTGGTGCCACGGGAATGGTGGGCGATCCGAGTGGAAAAAGCGAGGAGAGGAACTTATTAAGTGAAGATATATTACAGCATAATCAAGCGGGTGTAAAAAGGCAATTAGAACGTTTCCTAGACTTTGATGCTTCTAAACCAAATGCTGCCGAAATGGTCAACAATTATGATTGGTTTAAAGAAATTGATTTTCTTGGATTTATCAGAGATATTGGCAAACATATTACTGTCAACTATATGATGAGTAAGGATAGTGTGAAGAAAAGAATTGAGGGCGAGAGTGGTATTAGTTTCACTGAATTTACGTATCAGTTAATTCAAGGATATGATTTTTATTGGTTATACAAGAATAAGAATTGTAAACTTCAAATGGGAGGAAGCGATCAGTGGGGAAATATAACTACAGGAACCGAATTGATTCGTAGAAAAGGTGGAGGAGAAGCATTTGCATTTACTTGCCCACTTGTTACAAAAGCAGATGGAGGTAAATTTGGTAAAACAGAAAAAGGTAATATTTGGCTTGACAGTAAAAAAACAAGTCCTTATCAATTCTATCAGTTTTGGTTAAATGCTAGCGATGATGATGCAAAACGTTGGATTAAACTGTTTACCTTATTATCAAAGGAGACTATTGATGGATTAATTGCGGAACATGATGCTGCACCACATCTTAGAAGTTTACAAAAGACTTTGGCAGAACAATTAACCGTATTTGTTCATAGTAGGGAAGACTATGATTTTGCAGTTAAGGCAAGCGAAATATTATTTAGTAATGATACTGCCGAGATATTGCAATCGCTTAATGAAGAGCAATTGTTGCAGGTTTTAGAGGGGGTGCCAACTGTTTCTATTAGTAAACAGAAGCTAGCAGAAGAATATGATTTGATTAGTTTTTTGGCAGAAACTCAAATTTTCCCAAGCAAAGGAGAAGCCAAGAAAATGTTGCAAGCGGGCGGTTTGGCTATTAATAAGATAAAAATCTCTTTAGAGAAATCTGTTATAAATACAACTGATTTATTACAAGAAAAATACATTTTGTTGCAAAAAGGCAAGAAGAATTATTATTTGGTAATATCAGGGTAGCAGGAAGTGATACGTTAAAAGTTATACGTTTTACGTTCAGGGAACGTAACGTAAAACGTACAACTTATAACTTTTGAAGAGTTTGGCGTTTTATTTGATATAGAAAATCTTTTAATGTATGGCGCTTTTTTCATTTACATTGCCTGATTATGAGTTTTGATGCTTTGTCATTTGGGTTTTATCTTCTTCTCTTTTGTTTTCTCATCACACGCATTCCCTTTTTTAAAAATTCGGGTATTGTTATTTGGATGCTGATTGCATTATACTGCACAAAAGTTGGAGTAGGAGTATTGTATGGGCTCTATTTTAAATCGCCTTTGCTTCTTTATAAATCAGATACTTGGCGTTATTACAGAGAAAGTCTTCCCGAAACACAACTATTGTTAAATAATCCCATTTTATTTATTAAGTCTCTTTTCAGTAGCAATTATGCAGAAACCGGAGGTTTGTTTGTTAGCAAAAATTCCTATTGGAATGATTTGAAGGATAATATTATCATTAAATTATTTGCTATTTGCAATGTTTTTAGTAGGAATAATTATTTTACAAATACTATATTCTTTAACTTTTTGTCCCTTTTTGGATTAGTAGCATACTATCGTCTTGTAAAGCTTTATAGTATATCGCATCAATATCTATTACTTGCTTCTATCTTTTTACTACCATCCTTTTTATTTTGGGGGAGCGGCATTCATAAGGATGGATTGATGTTCTCGGCACTTGGACTTGTATTATTTTCGTTTCAGCGTATTATAAAAAATGATGGAACTTTCAAGTATTGGTTTACTCTAATAATTTGTTTTTTCTTTATTTTTTTCGTTAAAAACTATATTGCTCTTGCATTAATTCCTGCTCTTTTGGGATGGTGGCTAGCTGATAGGAATCAGCAGAGACATGAGTTTTATTTTATTGCTGTTTATTCAGGCTTTTTGTTATTGATTATAATGATTGCAATGATGGGTAGTCAATTTAACGCCCTATATTATATTGTAAACAAGCACAATGATTTTTTATCATTAAATGGTAACTCAGCTATTTCTGTACGTCCTCTTTCGGCAAATACAGAAAGTGCCATATTTTATTTGCCTACAGCTATTGATATTGCTTTTTTTCGACCGCATCCTTTCGAGTCAAAGAACATTGCTTATTTGCTTTCTTTTTGTGAAATTGCAGCTACATTAGTGATTACCCTTATTTTTATCGGCTCAGCAAAGCTTAATAGGCTAATGCCCCCATTTTTTATTTGTTGCTTTTATTTTGCATTTAGTATTCTGTTATTAGATGGGTATATAGTTACATTTTCGGGGGCCATTGTTCGATATAGGAGTTTAATGTTACCATTTTTAATTACTCCAATGATTGCATTGATACCAGAAAAGAGAAAGAGGAGTGGCGAGAGAAGTTTGAATTTGAAGAAAGAAAAGGTCCTTTAAATTTTATTGATATCTGTGAGGATATTTACAATTAGCGATTCATCGGTTTAGACGCTGAATCATTTTAACTATTAATATATTATGCAAAAGCAGTTGTTTATAGCCTTTGAAGGCATTGATGGAAGTGGAAAGAGTACTCAAGTTAAATTATTGACAGAAAAGCTTATTGCCGCAGGTCATAAAGTGTATAGCACATTTGAACCCACCGACAGTCCTATTGGTTCGTTAATACGTAATATTTTTAAAGGAAGAATGTCAGCTGATCATAAAACGATTGCTGCACTCAACGTTGCAGATCGCTTAGATCATTTACATAATGAAATAAATGGACTATTAAGGAAAAAAGAAGAGGGATTCACAATTATCACTGATAGATATTATTTTTCTTCTTATGCTTATCATGGTGTACATGTTGACATTGATTGGGTAATTGCCGCAAATGCACTTAGTGCAGCTATTATGAAGCCTGATATAAATATTTTCATAGATGTTGCTCCAGAGGTTTCTATGAATCGACTGAATAGTACAAGAGGCACCATCGAATTGTATGAGACACTAGAAAATCTACAGCAAGTTAGGAATAAGTTCTTAGAAGCATTTGATAAATTAAAAGGTGCTGAAAACGTGGTTTTCGTCAATGGAAATCAAACCGTATTAGCAATTGCTGAAGATGTATGGAATGCTATTAAAAAATTATAGACTATCATTATTTTAATTAACTCACCTTACGCATAATCAAATGTTTTTTTGTCTTTTTTTGTTTCTATTGCCACAAAGAAACTAAGTCGCTAAGGCACTAAGTTCTTTAAAGCACTTCATAAGTATCAATAATTCATTTTTGCTTTGTGCTAATTTGAGTATTTGTGTCTTTGTGTTGAAGAATATAAATTAGACTTAAGATCCTTTGTTAATTGTTGCGTAAGGTGAGTAATTAAATAAAATGTATCGTTTTTAGTTATTAGAAACATGTTAACAATTTATTAATCTCTCTAGAAATTAAACTTTGATGATGTTATTGTTTCATAAAGAAAAAGTATAGAAAGCTAGTCTTATAAATTGCAATCAAATTAAGAATATCAAGAGACTAGTCAAAAACGAGATACATTCCGTACATCATCATTCCTACTGCAATTAAAGTTAGGCCGAATAGAAAGAAGTCTTGCATGTCAGGCATCGGATTAATCATTGCCATTACACAGGCAAGAAAACCGATAAATGCCCCGACTGCCATAAACACAAACCCTGTTATTTGTTTATTCGCATTCTTTAGTTTTTTAAACTGCTGAAGGTATTCAGTGATTTCTGCAGTTTCAAATCCATCTAATACTAAAGTTTTTTCTACTGTATCATAGCTAAGTCTATCATCAATCCATGATTGAATGGTAGCCCGATTTACGGAACTATTGTTCATAAAGGCAAGTGTTTAATTTGTTTTTAATTGTTGTTTAATTGTATTGCAATCATTGTAACGTACTATAAAAAAAGCAAGAAAGGTTTAGATTTCCAAATTTATTTTTCAGTAGGGCATGATGTAAACAAAATTGCAGCCCCTATAATAGATGCTGCAATTAATATTTTTACATTTATTTAAATAAAATAGTCGACTGATTTCCCAATATTGAATAGTGCATTCGGAAGATAATAAACAGAAATATATCTATACAATATTACTTACTACCTATTACCTAATACTTATTACCTTCTACCTTAAACCTTAAACCTTCCACCTTATAAATATCTCAAAGGGTTTCTCTTTGCATTTAGTATATATCTTTTGATGTTAATGGTAAACGCAAGTATCATATATATGATAACGGGAGAACCCATTGTAAGGAATGAAATGTAGATAAACCACATTCTGATACGAGAAGAGGCAACACCGAGTTTTTCGCCTACAGTAGAGCATACGCCGAATGCATATAACTCCAAAAAGTCTCTTAGCTTATTCATGAGTTGTGTTTTATTGTTTATTAGTCGTGCAAATTATATAAATATTCCGAATAAATAACAAAACGTAGGTCAGTAAGTTCACTTTTACCCTAAATTCGCAATTCTTTTACAAAGAACAGATTTCTCAAACTATTTATTAACAATAAATCTACGTGTAATTATGGCATTTGATATCGAAATGATCAAAAAAGTGTATGCAGAAATGCCTACAAAAGTCGAAGCTGCAAGGAAAGCATTAGGCAGACCTCTGACCTTATCAGAAAAAATCCTTTTCTCTCATTTACATGCCGATCAAAAGTTGGAAAACTTCGGAAGAGAAAAGTCTTATGTAGACTTTGCACCGGATCGTGTAGCAATGCAAGACGCTACTGCTCAAATGGCATTGTTGCAGTTTATGCAAGCAGGTAGACCAAAAGTTGCTGTGCCTTCAACAGTTCATTGTGATCATTTAATTACAGCGAAAGTTGGTGCTAAAACTGATTTGGCAGTTGCAAATACTGAAAGTAAAGAAGTGTATGATTTTCTTGCTTCTGTTTCCAATAAATACGGTATTGGATTTTGGAAACCTGGGGCGGGTATCATCCACCAAGTAGTTTTGGAAAACTATGCATTCCCAGGTGGTATGATGATTGGTACTGATAGCCATACTGTAAATGCAGGTGGTTTAGGTATGGTGGCAATTGGAGTAGGTGGTGCTGATGCTTGCGATGTAATGGCAGGATTGGCTTGGGAATTAAAATGGCCTAAATTGATTGGTATCAAATTGACAGGTAAATTAAATGGATGGGCTGCTCCTAAAGATGTAATTCTGAAAGTAGCAGGAATCTTGACTGTAAAAGGTGGTACTGGTGCTATCGTTGAATATTTTGGAGAAGGTGCTGCAGCTATGAGTTGTACAGGTAAGGGCACAATTTGTAATATGGGTGCAGAAATTGGTGCAACCACTTCTACTTTCGGTTATGATGATAGTATGGGTCGTTATTTAGCTTCTACGGGTCGTGCTGATGTGGCTGAGGCAGCATCTGCAATCAGAGAACACCTAAATGCTGATCCTGAAGTATTGGCAGATCCTGCTAAATATTTTGACGAAGTAATCGAAATAAATCTAAGCGAATTGGAACCACATTTAAATGGTCCTTTCACGCCTGATTTAGCTACACCAATTTCTAAAATGAAAGAAGTGGCTGCTGAAAACGGTTGGCCAAATAAGGTTGAATGGGGTTTAATCGGTTCTTGTACCAACTCTTCATACGAAGATTTGTCAAGAGCGGCTTCTATTGCTAAACAAGCAATCGCTAAAGGTTTGGTGACTAAAGCAGAATTTGGTATCAATCCAGGTTCTGAGCAAGTTCGTTACACAGCTGATAGGGATGGTTTATTAGGAACATTTACCGATTTGAATGCAACCATTTTCACGAATGCTTGTGGACCATGTATTGGTATGTGGGATAGAATGGGTGCTGAAAAGAAGGAAAAGAATACAATAGTTCATAGTTTCAATAGAAACTTCGCTAAGCGTGCCGATGGTAATCCAAATACTTATGCATTTGTAGCTTCTCCAGAAATTGTAGCTGCAATTGCTATTGCAGGCGATTTGTCTTTCAATCCGATTACTGATACTTTAACAAATAATAAGGGTGAGCAGGTAAAATTAGATCCTCCTACAGGAGATGAATTACCTGTAAAGGGTTTTGCGGTGGAAGATGCTGGATTCCAAGCTCCTGCTGCCGATGGTAGCGGTGTTCAAGTTGCAGTAGATCCTGCATCTAAGAGATTGCAATTATTGGCTCCTTTTGCAGAATGGGAAGGAACTGATTTGAAGGGTCTTAAATTATTGATTAAGGCAAAGGGCAAGTGTACAACAGATCATATTTCAATGGCGGGTCCTTGGTTAAAGTTTCGTGGTCATTTAGATAATATCAGCAACAACATGTTGATTGGTGCCGTTAACTTCTTTAATGAAAAGACAGATAATGTAAAGAATCAATTGACAGGTGTTTATGATGCTGTTCCTGCTACACAACGTGCTTATAAGGCTGCGGGTATTGGAACAATCGTTGTGGGTGACGAAAATTATGGAGAAGGTTCTTCTCGTGAACATGCGGCTATGGAACCTCGTTTCTTGGGAGTACGTGTAGTATTGACAAAATCATTTGCTCGTATCCATGAAACTAACTTGAAGAAACAAGGCATGTTGGCATTGACCTTTGCTGATAAGGCTGATTACGAAAAGATTCAGGAAGATGATACTATTGATGTGATTGGATTGACCTCCTTTACACCTGGAACTCCTTTAACATTGGTATTTACTCATGCAGATGGTTCAAGTGATACAGTTATTGCAAACCATACTTATAATCAACAACAAATTGAATGGTTTAAGGAAGGTGCAGCATTAAATATTATCAAAAAACAGATTGCTAAATAATATATAAAAGCATCTTTTTTAATAAAAAAGGTCATGGTCAATGTTGATTATGACCTTTTTTTATTGTTTTATTGCTTTTTTGATATTTATTTTAAAAATAATTGAAAAATTGTTTGTCTATAAGGAATCAGCCCCCTATATTTGCACTCCCTTAGCGGAATGGAGCGTTGGTCAAGGGGTTAAGACATCTCCCTTTCACGGAGGAATCACGGGTTCGATTCCCGTACGCTCTACAAAAGGCCCTTGCATTGCAAGGGTTTTTGATTGAAATAAGAGAACCTTGTTAGGTAAGGTTTTGAAAAGTTTTTTGAAAGGAGGAAAGGTATTGTGACTATGATTTGTTAGAAATACACTTTATTTATTTTATGCTTTTGACTAATGTATTTTAATTGAATAAAATAATTAGTAAAAAATAAAAAAAAGTTACTGTAAAATTTTGTCAGATAAAGTTTTCTATTACCTTTGCCATCCCGAAAATAAAAGAGGTCTTTTTTTAATGATTAAATACGCCGAAATAGCTCAGTTGGTAGAGCAACTGATTTGTAATCAGTAGGTCGCTGGTTCGACTCCAGTTTTCGGCTCAGTGTTTAGGGTAGATGGCCGAGTGGTTAAAGGCGACAGACTGTAAATCTGTTCTCTCACGAGTACGTAGGTTCGAACCCTACTCTGCCCACAATAGTTTAGCATCACTGCCGGATTATTTTAGTTCTTTAAAGTGTTAGAAAATTAAAAAGACTGAAGAGTCGGATTAGTGGTAAACACAAAACGATTGATAAGCTTGATAATTTCTTGATTGCGAGAGTAGCTCATTTGGTAGAGCGGTAGCCTTCCAAGCTTCAGGTGGCCAGTTCGAGCCTGGTCTCTCGCTCAAAGCAACAGAGGGTGGTGCATAAATAAAATATTTATGTAGCCTCCCTCTTTGTACTATCACCTGTTGACGGTTAAAAGCCGTTGTAGCTCAGGGGTAGAGCACTTCCTTGGTAGGGAAGAGGTCGTGAGTTCGATTCTCACTAACGGCTCATCGTTTTGAATAATAATTGATAAAAGATATTGTTATCGAAATATTTGATAACATAGCATTTAAAACAAAAAAA
>CANCPA010000032.1 GCA_947379895.1 Chitinophagaceae bacterium
TAGTAATGAGGTGACCATTTAAAAATTCGTGTTTCAATTCGCTTTTTTCTTCAAACAGAAAGTATTCCTGTTCGCTTGCGAAGGTCTTCTTAATCATTTCAAGTTTCATAATTAATCAATTTGTCTTTTTAATTGACAATAAAATATTCCGTCATGCTTTTATGTAGGTATAAGGCCTAAGGTATAAGGCTTGAGGCATAAGGTGTAATGTGTAAGGCATATGGTGTACGGTAATCAGTATTAATTCTTAATCTTTATTTTTTTATATTCATTTTTTCCATTTACCTCACCTTATAAACTCTATTTAAAAACCCAAAACCTTTTACCTTTTACATTCTAACTTATACCTTTTACCTTATCCCTTACACCTTCTCCCTTCTCCCTTTTACCTTCTACCCAATTTCCCGTGAAGTAACGACTTATTCTGCCTTATAAATTTCTTTCAGAGATAAACTGACATTTATTTTATTGAGATGCACTATATCTTGTTCATTTATGAGGGTTTGTGCTTGCCAATCTCCTTCCGTATCCCTAAAAAAGAATAATATAAATTGCTTTTCAGGTTCTATACATAGATAATACTGTAGTGTTTTTATTTGCTGATACAATAAATACTTATCTATCAAATCTGTTTTGCGGGTAGTATCTGAGAATATTTCTACTATTAATAAGGGTTCAGCAGTAAAATATTTATCAGGATTAGGATTGCAGACAATTAAATCAGGAAAGGCAAATTCGCCCGAGGTAAGCTTTACACGAATCTTATCAAAGAAAATTCTGAAAGTGGATTTCTTCAATTTTGTTTTCAGAACGAGAAAAAGATTGCCTAACAATTCATTATGTGCTATTGAAGTACCCAAAATTTCGAGTAGACTCTTTATGGGCACTACCGCTTTTGCAACCGGTGCAGTCACTACCACAGGAGTTGGAGGAGAATAAATAACGGGCCTTGCAATAACTCTACGTTTCATTATCAAAATTTTATTAATACTTAAATGCTTTTAACACAAAGAAAAAAAAGGAAAAGACAAGGACCACTAAGTTTTCTAATACAATTAGAATATACATTAGAATAATTCCTAGTCTTCTCCATCAGCATTCATATCTCATATCTCATATTTTATCACTCCCTTACACGTGTCCAATAACCGAAATTGTACATTCATTACTCCAATTGCCGATAGGAACATTTTTATATACATAGATAATCTTGTATTTCCACACTTCTCCGGATCCCATTATAGGCAACGCAGAAATGTCGGTATAATTAGCCGTAGTACTCACGGTTAATAATAAATAACCCTTGCCAATATCCTTCCAAATCTGATACCCACTATAATCTCCAATAAAAGTGTGTAAAATAGGATGTCCTCCAGTACCAATCTTTCCAGTCAATTTGGGGGTACCTTCTTCAAGAACTACAGGTGTACCTAAATCAAGAATGCCTAAGTCAGCAGCGATTTCTTCAGACAAAGCACCACTATTTACACAATCCTGCAATACTTCTCTAAAAAGGCCTTCAATATTATCCTCACCAAGTTCAGGCATTATTGTAGGATATTCAGGCATTTCAGGAGCTGCACCTAATAATCCAATAGTTACACTTCCATTACGAACCCGATTCTTATAGGCTGTATAACCTTCTGAAAATACTTTTATGGCATTGTTTTCATCCATAATAAACTGCAAATACAAAACACCTTTTTTTAGTCGGTTAATTTTTGAGGCAAGTACGAGTAATTTCGCAGAATAACTTGGGTAACGGTTTAAAAATCTTAACATTTGTAACAGTAGCATTTGATCTGATGTGTGTACGAGTAATAACATAATCTAATAATTTTTAAATCCCATTTATTAATGTGATTTGATGAAAAAATGATTCTACAATCAAAATAATCGGTTGCCAATATTTAATCCTCTATCATCAGAATCATTATCTGAGAAGAAGAAAATTTTAGTTCAAAAACAGACATTCTTTGGTTACTTTAAGGCACTTCAGCAGAAAATTCATTGATTGCAACACCTCTTGATGTCTCTCCTAGAGCTGTTGAAATGACGTGACCACCTCTTGATGCGACATCAACACCTGCCGATGCCACTCCAAGACCTCTTGGAGTGGCTCCAAGAGGTCTTGGAGCCACTCCAAGACCCGCTGATGCCACTCCAAGACCCGTTGGAGTCACTCCAACACCTGCTGAAGTAACGTCGAGAAAAGAAAAAATGACAAAATCAGAAGGAATCCTAATAAAATTAGCTATTTACTTGACTATTTTTTTTCTCTGCAAGTCTTTTTATTCCCGTTAGGTTGTACTTACCGAATGAAAAATAGAAGACAGACTAACAGTTGTGTAAGCACAAAACTGTTGACTAACAGAAAACCAATAAAATTGAAATGTGAAATCGTTTAGTGAAAGTGAAATGATTTGAATTTTGCTTAGCGGAGCATCTATTTCGTTTCTTAAAAAAACAAAAGTATATTATGTGTTTTTAGCAAAAGCTAACACAAGTCAATAGGCAACATGATTCTTTTGTAGTTTATTTTAGCATAACCTTTAATTCTCTACTCATCGTTTATTAAAGTGCAGTTTCTATTTTAAAATAGTCGCTGCACTTTTTATTTGATTTTATCTCCAAAAAAGTTACTACTCAGGAGGTTTTACCACAATGAACACGAAGATTTATACAAAGAAACACAAGGATTAAAAAGTTAATTCAAGTAAATAATCATAATTATTTTAATAAAAAACTTAGTGCCCCTTGTTTTTTCCTTGATTACCTTGTGGTAAAAGCTCCTGAGTGGCAACCAAAAAATACTGAGATTGCAATTTGTAAGTTTTCTAAATGCCAATATTTTATAAAATGAATCATCTTTTTTTCACGGATAACAATAAAAAACAATTGTATTTATTATATTCGTAATTCATGACAGAAGAAAAAGCAATTCAGGAAAATACATCGTTAGTAAAATACACATTATCTCCCGAACAGGAAAAGAAGGAAATTTTACGCCACTATAGGGCATTACTAAGAGGACTACGCCCTAAACTGAAAAAAGGGGACAGGGAATTAGTGAGAACTGCTTTTAAAATCGCAGCAGATGCACACAAAACAATGCGCCGAAAAAGCGGAGAACCCTACATTTTACATCCACTTGCTGTAGCAATGATTTGTGTAGAAGAAATTGGATTGGGTGTAAGAAGTACAATTTGCGCATTACTTCATGATACGGTTGAGGATACTGATGTTACTTTAGATGAAATTCAGACAGAATTTGGGGTTGAAATAGCCAAAATTGTTGACGGTCTCACTAAGATATCCAATGTAATGGATACAAACACAAGTATGCAGGCCGAGAATTTTAAAAAGATTCTATTGACTCTTACCGACGATCCTAGAGTTATATTAATAAAGCTTGCTGACAGGCTACATAACATGCGTACCCTCGACAGCATGAAGAAAGAAAAGCAGTTAAAAATTTCTTCAGAAACAGTTTGGGTTTATGCTCCTTTAGCCCACAGAATGGGTTTATATACGATCAAAACTGAATTGGAAGACTTGTCAATGAAGTATCTCGAAACAGAGGCTTACAAAGACATTGCGAAGAAATTGGCTGAAACTAAAAGGGAAAGGGCTCGGTATATTAACGAATTTATACGCCCGCTAAAAGAAAAACTAGAGGCTACCGGGTTTAATTTTTCAATTTACGGTCGCCCAAAAAGCATTCATTCTATTTGGAATAAAATCAAAAAGAAGTCAGTAACATTCGATGAGGTTTATGATCTTTTTGCTATTCGTATCATATTAGATTCACCTCCCGAAAAAGAAAAGGAGCAGTGCTGGAAAGTATATTCGATGATTACAGACGAATATAATCCTAGCCCTGAGCGATTGAGAGATTGGTTGAGTAATCCTAAAAGTAATGGCTATGAGGCATTGCACACTACAGTAATGGGTCCACAAGGGAAATGGGTGGAGGTACAGATTCGTACCAAAAGAATGAACGAAATTGCCGAAAGAGGACTTGCTGCACATTATAAATACAAGGAAGGAAATAGCGAAGAAGATAGATTTGATAAATGGTTTGGACAAATCAGAGAAGTACTTGCACAAGAAGATTCGGATAGTATTAATTTCTTACAGGACTTTAAAACTTCATTTTTAGCAGAAGAAATTTATGTTTATACCCCAAAAGGGGAAGTAAAGATGTTGCCAAAAGGGAGTACCGCACTAGATTTTGCCTTTGCGGTACACACTCAAGTTGGTAGTCATTGTATAGGGGCAAAGGTTCATCACAAATTGGTGCCTATTAGTCATAAGCTTCGTAGTGGTGATCAAATTGAAATTATTACGAGCAATAAACAAAAGCCTACCGAAGATTGGCTGAGTATTGTTGTTACAGCAAAGGCTAAGGCTAAAATAAAAGACTCGCTAAAAGAAGAAAAACGAAAGATTGCAGAGGATGGAAAATATATTCTTCAAAGGAAATTAGAAGGGATTGGCGCTAATTACAATCAATATAATATTGATGAGGTGATGAGTTATTATAAACTGTCATCACATCTAGATTTATTTTATCTGATAGCCACAAAGTCCCTCGATCTGAAGGAATTAAAAGATTTTAACGTATTAGGAGATAAATTAGAGATTCCAAAACCTAAACCAATTGTTCAGGAATTTATTCCCGACCATCAAAAGCAATTTAGCAAGAAAGATAGTGAACTTATCATCTTTGGGGAAAGTAGTGATAAAATTATGTATGGGCTTGCTAAATGCTGCAATCCGATTCCTGGAGATGCCGTATTTGGATTTGTAAGCACAGGAAAGGGACTTATCATTCATCGCACTAATTGTCCGAATGCTACTCAGCTAATGGCTAATTATGGGCATCGAGTTGTAAAAACAAAATGGGCTAAGAATAAAGAGATTTCATTCCTTACAGGACTAAAAATCATTGGGGTAGATGATGTGGGCGTTATTCACAAAATCACAAATATTATTAGTGGCGAACTGAAAATAAACATTGCAGCGCTCACAATTGAAAGTGAATCGGGAATATTTAGAGGTACCATCAAAGTATTTGTACATGATAAAGAGGAGTTAGAAGAATTGGTTGATAGATTAAAATCATTAGATGGTCTTCAAACAGTAGATAGGTTTGATCCTGAAACGGAAGGGGGATAGGATTTTAGTTACATGTTACTAGTTTCAAGTTACTGGTTGTTGTTACATGTAACTTGAATCCTGTAACTTTAATCCTGCAACCAGTAACCTGCAACCGGCATCTTGCAACCAAACAAAAAGCCTCGATTAAAAATTAATTAACCGAGGCTTTTTTATATTTAGTATAAACTAAGAATCAATGGTGTTTTGTGAAAAGGCGTGAATACTTAATACTTACAACCTAATAACTTACTACTTAAAACGCTCTTACACTTTAAAGTGAGAGAATGCCTTGTTAGCTTCTGCCATACGATGAATATCTTCCTTCTTTTTGAAAGAAGCACCTTCACCCTTGCTTGCAGCAACTATTTCATTTGCTAATTTATCAGCCATTGTACGACCGTTTCTTTCACGGCTGTAACGAATCATCCACTTGATACTCAATGAAACTTTTCTATCAGCACGAACTTCTGTAGGAATTTGGAAGGTAGAACCACCAATTCTACGACTTCTAACTTCAACTGCAGGAGTAATGTTGTTTAATGCTTTTTTCCAAACTTCATATCCATCTTCATTAGTTATTTTGCTAACCTTATCGATTGCATCATAAAAAATGGTGATTGCTGTACTTTTTTTGCCATCCCACATGATGTTGTTGATAAAACGGGTAACCAATTTATCATTAAAACGTCCATCGGGTGCAAGAGGTAATTTCTTTGCTTGTGCTTTACGCATGACTTACTATTCTAAACTTTTAATTAAAATTATTTTTTCGCCTTAGCCTTTTTAGTACCGTATTTAGAACGACTCTTCTTACGATCCTTAACACCCGCAGTATCTAAGCTACCACGAACTATATGATAACGTACACCTGGCAAATCCTTAACACGACCACCACGTATCAAAACGATAGAGTGCTCTTGTAAATTATGTCCTTCACCGGGAATGTATGCAATAACTTCTATCTTATTTGTCAAACGTACCTTTGCTACCTTACGTAACGCAGAATTTGGCTTCTTAGGAGTTGTTGTATAAACCCTTGTACAAACACCACGACGTTGAGGACATGCATCTAAAGCCCTTGACTTACTTTTAGCCCTGATTATATCACGACCCTTTCTTACTAATTGTTGTATTGTAGGCATTTTAACCTTATATTTTTTTTCGGACGGCAAAAGTAACAGCCTAGAGCACAACTTCCAAATAAATTAATGAATAATTTCAAAATAATCTTAAAAAGAAGCTTTTACTGTCTGTTAATCCCCAACAAAAGCATTTTTCAAGTAAATAAAACTAGATTTTCACCATCCAGCCATGATTTTCTTTGACCTTTCCTGTTCGGATGTCGTCTAATCTTTCCTTTAGTGCAGGTGCAATCGACAATTTATTTAAATCGAAACTTAGTATTGATTCTTTATATTTTAATTCTTGGATTAATGAAATGGTTGCGGCGGTACCCGTTCCAAAGGCTTCTTGGAAAGTTCCTGCTGCATAAGCCTCCACCAATTCATTAATACTAATTTTTCTTTCCTCTACTTTAATTCCCATTTCTTTCAAAACAGTGATAGCAGTATCCCTAGTTACGCCTGCCAAAATAGTTCCTTCTTCTAATGAAGGTGTAATTGCTACGTTGTCAATGACAAAGAAAACATTCATCGTACCAACCTCTTGCAGCCATTTATGTTCAAAGGCATCTGTCCATAAAATCTGATCGTACCCCTTTTGTTTAGCAATAACGGTTGCCTTCAAACTCGCCCCATAGTTACCTGCATTCTTCGCAAAGCCCACTCCTCCCGGTGCAGCACGGGTATACACTTCTTCCACACATATTTTCATTGGTGCAGAGTAATAGGGTCCTGTTGGACTAAGAATTATGATAAATAAATAATTTTCAGAGGGTTTTACACCGATTATCTCATCGGTAGCAAACATAAAAGGCCTTATATATAATGAATGATCGGCTGCCGTGGGAATCCACTCTTTGTCAAGGTTGATTAATTCCTTCATCCCACCCAAGAAAATCTCTTCGGGCACTTCAGGCATGCACATTCTATCAGCAGAAATATTAAAACGCTTGAAGTTATCCTGAGGACGGAAAATCACAGCATCTCCATTCTCATATCTATACGCTTTTATACCTTCAAAAATAGATTGTCCATAATGGATCGCAACAATTGAAGGCTCGAGTAAAAGTGGTTGATAAGGTTTAATTTCTACACTCTGCCATGCTCCATCAGCATACTTCGCCACTAACATGTGGTCGGTGAAATATTTGCCAAAAGGAAGATTACCAAAGTCTAAATCTTGTAATTTGCTTTTTGTTACTTTCGTTACATTTATCTTTACCGCTTCTGCCATCTCGATTTATTTATTGCTGTAGTTTTATGTTGTAATAATTGCAAATAAACTAAAAAATAAAAAGAGTTGGTTAACTAAATAATAAAAGTTACAATGAATCTTGATAAAATAGAATTGCCCGACTTCATAATTGCGAATCTTTTTACGGATAATCTAGTTATAACCTCAGATGTGAAACAAAAAGAATCTGGTGTAAACTTAGTTCAGACTGCACCAAAAGAAACATTAATTGAAAGTGTTTCAAGTGTAGAGATTGCTAAACCTTTTATTCCTGTAAAAGAAGTGGCAAAACAAACTGAAACATTGGTTGTAACTGAAAAGCCCCTTGTTTTCACCCCTCCAAAGGAACTTTATTTGGGGAATAATCTTAAAAATGTAACCATAATTGTAAAGGATACTGAGTCGGTCTATTTAAGAGAAGAGTGGCTGCAATTTCTAACCAATATTTTGGGTGCTTGCAAACTGAATATCGGTGACGTTGCCATTATCAATCAGGCGCACAACAAGATAAATTTCTCAGATATTTTAACTGCAACGTCTCCTCGACATTTGATTTTGTTTGAAGTTGACTGCAAAGAAATCAATCTTTCTTTTGTGATTCCTACCTATCAGGTTCAGAATTACAACAATACAACGTTTCTTTTAGCCCCTTCTTTATCAGCTATGTTAGGTACAACAGATGAAGTAAAGATTGAGAAAACTAAACTTTGGACGAGTTTGAAAAAGATGTTCGGGATTTAAACCCAGAATAAATACTGATTAATGAATTTTGGGAAGGCTAATCGAGATATATCCTTGATTGGTAACCACTGATGCTTCTGTAATTGAACAGGAATTGAATAAATCTCAACCTTTATAAACTGTCCTTTTATCAATTGATGTGTGAGTTGTTGATGTTGTAAAGGAGAAATACTAATTAATTCTGCTTTTCCTATTCCAAGTTGTTCTTGAAGCCAATTTTGAATAGATGGATTATCCCAATGTAATTGCTCGGATGCCTCTAATAAATAGAATTCATGAAGATTTTCCCAAATATCCTTTCCTGTCCTTTTTTCTATTAATATCGAATCATTATATTGAAGGATGAAATAATAAAACCACCGATTTTTCTTGAGCAATACCTTTTCTTTTACCGGCAGTTTATTAACAAGACCTAACTCAAACCCAACACAAGAAGTTTGCAAAGGACAAGTGCTACATTTAGGATTCATCGGTCTACATACAGTGGCCCCAAAATCCATGATTGCTTGATTGAATAACCCTGGATTTTTTTTATCCAAAACATCTTTCGCCAATAAGGTAAACTGCTGTTTGCCACTAGTACTATCAATTGCGGTATCGATAGCGAATAATCGAGCAAGTACCCGAAATACATTTCCATCAACAACTGCATAGGGTTGATTGAAAGCAAATGAGGCAATAGCAGCAGCAGTATAAGGACCGATGCCTTTTAATGAAATAATACTGTCGTATTCAGAAGGAAATATTCCATTTAACTCATTGGCTATAAATCGGGCAGTCGTCAAAAGATTCTTGCAACGATTATAATAACCTAGACCTTCCCAAAGTTTAAAAACGACTTCATCGGATGCTTTAGCCAAATCCTTTATTGTAGGAAAATGAGTGATAAAGCGTTCGTAGTAAGTAGTACCTTGTTCAACGCGTGTTTGCTGAAGAATTACTTCACTTAGCCATATTTTATATGGATCTTTTTCCCCCTTCCAAGGCATCTCACGCAAGTTTTCGTGACGATGCCAATCCATTAACTGTGAAGTAATATTTTTATTCATCTATAAATTCCTCTAAAAAAATACTCATAACGTTAAACCTAATACTTACAACTTATAACCTACAACTTAAAACTCACTATTGAACCTTCCTGTCTTTCCATTGATACTTTCCCCACATTCCAAAGCATCCTGCAAAAGCAGTGTAAAGGATATGAGGGAACTGTAATAAAGTATCTTTCCACTTTAGTTGAATCGAGAAAAAGGCTGCAATATGTGTGGCGAAACTTGCTTCTATTATTGTTTTCAATAAAACAAGTAGTATCCAAAAGTAGAAAAGCAGAGGATAAAAAAGTGAACTAAAAGGAAGCAATAATAAGCTGATATTTAACAACAAAACCAACCACAATACAATCACAACACTTACATCCTTATATTTATTTGTCTTACTTGCCCACCTAATCCGTTGATTAAGGAATCCTTTTAGGGTAGGCATCGGTGCCGTATGTATGATAGAATTTGGATTAAACACATATCCCATCCTATCGGGATAAACCTCTTTAATCTTGTTCATCAAAAGCATGTCATCGCCACTCGCAATATTGTCTATTCCTTTAAAGCCATTTACTTCGGCAAACACGCTCTTCTTATAGGCAAGATTTGCTCCGTTACACATGGCATGCAGTCCCGCTGAAACAGCCGCAGCAGTAATTCCTTGCAAAGCCATGAAATCTATACACTGAAAGGTTTGCAATACTGAACCATCATTTGTAAATGCAACGGGGCCACCCACAAAAACGGGTTTCTTTTCTTGTATATATGCATCTAATGTTTGTAACCAAGCCGGATTAGCAGTACAATCAGCATCGGTAGTAACTATCCATTCATTTTTTGCTAAGCTAACGCCTGTTTCTATTGCCTTCTTTTTATAGGCATTCAGTTGTTTACCATCAAGCACTTTTGCTAGCTCTACCAATTGAATATTGGGAAATTTCTTTCCTAATTCTTTAACGATTTGTGGAGTATTGTCCGTAGAGAAGTCATCAATTACAAAAACTTCCCAAAGAGAGGATGGATAGTCTTGATTTATGATTGATTGCAACAAAGCACCAATATTTTCCTCTTCATTTCGGGCAGGAATAAGGATGCTAAAAGTACTTTTGGGATGAATGTTTGATTGAGGAATAAATTGTTTGAGTTTAATAAACCAATGCCGATACAGCAGCATTATTACTGAGTATATCACAAACAATAGGGTGGTAAAAATGAGTATAAAAAACATATTATAGTTGTTTGTGGTTAGTAGTTAGTTGATAGTGATTAGCTATTGCAAATAGGAATAAAAACTCGAACTAACAACTAATCACAAAACACTAACCACTATTTTACCTCTTGCATTTCAATTAATTTTCTATAAAAACCACCTAATTCAAGTAATTGTTCATGATTACCTCGTTCAACGATTGAACCTTTTTGCAAGACTATGATTTCGTCTGCATGTCTGATTGTACTTAAACGGTGTGCAATCACGATACTAGTCCTGTTTTTCATCATATTATTGATGGCATCCTGAACTAGCCTTTCACTCTCAGTATCCAAAGATGAAGTGGCCTCATCTAATATCAAAATTGGAGAATTTTTAAGAATAGCCCTAGCAATAGTCAATCGTTGTCTCTCGCCCCCACTTAATTTAGTACCCCTGTCTCCAATATTTGCATCAAATCCATCTTCTTTTTGAATAATAAAATTATAAGCGTTAGAAACTTTAGCCGCCTCTTCCATTTCTTCTTTAGTAGCATCTTGCTTCCCTAATAAGATGTTATTGGCAATACTATCATTGAATAATATAGGATCTTGAGTAACAATACTTATTTGATTACGAACACTTTCAATTGTATAATCTTTGATATTAATGCCATCTATCAGTAATTCGCCACTTGTCACATCGTGAAAACGAGGAACTAAATCAGCAAGTGTACTTTTCCCTGCCCCACTACTACCCACAAGTGCAACTGTTTTTCCTTTTTCGATTTTTAGATTGATATTATTAAGTATGACTGTTTCATTGTACCCAAAAGATACATTTTTGAATTCAATGGTGCTGTTAAATTGTGCTAATACCTTTGGACTTGCTTTGTCTATAATGGTGTTAGGAGTCTGCAATACTTCTTCAATTCTTCTTAATGCAGCCGTCCCCCTTTGCATATTATAAAATGCCGTACTCAAACTTTTTGAGGGATTGATGATTTGACTAAATATCGCGATATACATGATGAATGCCGATCCATTTAAGCCAAAACTTTTATTTTCCAAAATCAACTGACCACCAAACCACAGAATAATACAAAGAACAATAATACCTAAAACTTCACTGACAGGACTAGCCAAATCACGCTTGAAATTCATTTTGTTTCTAACCCGAAATAACTCATTATTCACTGTTACGTACTTATTTTGAATGAATTTTTCAGCAGTAAAGGATTTAATGATTCTCATGCCCGACAATGTCTCTTCCAAAATACTCAAACCCTCCGAATTTTTCTCTGCAGCGATATTACTCTGTTTTTTGAGGCTTCTACTAATCCTTCCGATAATAAATCCAGCGATAGGTAATAAAACAAGTAAAATCAAAGACAATTGTAGACTAAGAAAAAAGAGTGTACTCAAGTAAAACAACACTGTTACAGGTTCTTTAATGACCCCATCCATTGTATTTGTGACTGCACTTTCCAATTCGGACATATCATTTGTCATTCTGCTCATCAAATCGCCTTTGCGTTGTTCTGAAAAGTATCCTATTGGAAGCGTTAATATTTTATCATAAAGATTATTTTTTAATTGCATCAACATCCCATTCCGCAACGGACTCATCACATAATAACTCATGTATACCGACGTATTTTTAAGCATTATGGCAAATGTTATAAATACACATACCATTGCTAATGCAAATAATTTACTGTGAGCAATGATTATCTGACATAAATAATATTGTAAGGTGCCTATAACAGAAGCAGATGAAAATGATAGCGCAGGTTTTACAGTGATTAACTTATCACCATTGAAAATTATTTCTAGAAAGGGAAATAACATGGCTAATGAAACCACACTAAAGACTACAGAACAAAGAATAAAAGTGAAATACAATACAATATTTCGTTTATAAGGCTTTAGATATTGTAATAATCCAAGATAATTTTTCATGTAGTACTTTCTGTTGTAAAATTAATAGTCAAGAAATAAAATAAACACCAACAAACCTAAAAAAGCCGCTAAGTTATAGATTCTGTGTCTCTATTAATAATTTGACTAAAAATAAAGCACTTGCATTCAATTGAATAACTGCAATATACTTTCGAGAACACTGAAGCATTCTATTTCAAATTAAAGAGATTACAAGAAAACGATATCATATCATTCGGATTTTATACAAGTTGAAATCAAATTATGAAGTCATTTAAAAAAACATAACCTGTTTATAAAAAAAAGACAAAAAAGGATATTGTTCCTGATATATTTTGTAATAACATGAACACTTAGACTGTTTAAATACAAAATATTAAGCAACTTACATCACTTTCGCAATATCACTCCTTGCATTACCTTGAAATTTTTATTCTAGAAATTATATTTATTTTCCATCTTTTGAAAAAAAACTGTATTCTTGTAGTAGAATTGACTATTTGACTATCGTACTTTCGTGTATTTATTGCTCTGCTAAGATTATTTTCAACTGTATTTTATATTTATTGAATTAAAATTTCACCCTTATAGATTAAATATGTTACACAAAACTATTTACTATTCAGTTCGCTTAGTAGCGTTAACTCTTTTTTCATTTTTCCTTAACACAACATTAAATGCACAAATGACTGTAAATGGTCATTTACCTTCAAATGGAGAACAAGTAGGAGTTTGCCAATACAATAACAGCTTTTCATTTGCAATTTCAGACCCTTTAGGTGTTGTATCTTATTTGTGGGATTTTGGTGATGGTACAACAAGTACAATAGCAAATCCTACTCATGCTTACACTAATTCGGGCATTTATAAAGTTGAATTATATGCTACCGGAAGTACAAGTGTAACTGAGTATAACCAAACTGTATATGTATATCCCACTCCTAATGTATCCTTTGACGTTATAAAAGCGACTAACAATGGAAATGCCTATACGTTTATAAGTACCTCCTCTGTTAGTTCAGGAATGATATCTAGTTACATTTGGAGTTTTGGTGATGGTTCGGGTGATATAATAAGTAATCCCAATAAAATATATGCAAGTGCGGGGAATTATTCTATTAAACTAGTTGCTCAATCAGATCGAGGTTGTGTGGACAGTACTGTTCAATCTGCTGTAATAGATTTAACAGGAAGTGTAATTCATAGTGCTTTTTCTGTAAATGCCGCTTCACAATGTTTGAATAGTAATAATTTTTCATTTTCCAATACTTCAGATCAAGGTAATGGTGAAACTTATAGTTGGGATTTTGGCGATGGCAATACTAGTTCAAGCTATAGCACTTCACATATTTATGGCAATTCCGGCAACTACACAGTGATATTAAAAGTTAAAAAAGGAAACGATAGTTCATTAGCGGTTCAATATATAAATGTAGAAGCAAAACCTACTGCTAATTTCAATGTAACCACACATGGTTTTAATGTGGCAGCAGAGTCAGCATCTTCAATAGCGTTTGGAAATATTGCTAACTATAATTGGAATTTTGGTGATAATTCAAATTCACAACAACAAAGTGTTCAACACGATTATGCGTCTGCAGGCAGTTATTCTATAAAGTTGGTTGTAGCATCACAAGCGGGATGTACAGACAGTATTACACATTCCGTTACAATTGATTTGCCCGTATCGCCTGATTTGGCATCTTTTACAACAAACTCTCCGATGTGTTTGTCACAAAACTTATATCAGTTTACCAATAATTCAATTATTAATGGAACAGGTGCTACCTATTTATGGAATTTTGGCGATGGTAATACCGATAATACACCTGCACCCTCTCATAGTTATGCATCTGCAGGTGAATATACAGTTATTCTCACTATCACTTCTTCAGCAGGTACAGCAACCACAAGTAAAGTCTTGAAAGTTTTCCCTCAGCCACAAGTTTCCTTTGGAATAACACATTTATTATCAGATTATACTTTTACAAACAATTCATCAATCGTTAGTGGAAGTTTAGTTTCTTATAGTTGGACTTCAACTTCTGGAAATACAGGCAATGGAAATAATTTTAATGAGACTGTTGCACCTGGATCTTATTCAGTAAAACTTGTTGCTGTATCTGATAATGGTTGTACCGATAGTATTTCAAACAATTATTCTTTAAGTCCTACATTAAGTGCATCTTTTACAATTAACGGTCTATTATCCGCTTGTTATACGAATTCAAATACTTATAGTTTTATTAACACTTCCTCTACCGGTCAAGGCGTTAACTATTCATGGGATTTTGGTGATGGCAATACAGATAATCAGTTCCAACCTGCACATCAATATGCTGCTTATGGTACTTATATAGTAAAACTAACGGTTTCTAATGCGACTGAATCTATTTCTACCACTCAATCAATTGATTTATTCCCTATTCCTAAGGCTTCTTATATTTTGTATTTAGATACACGATTGACAGAAGTTTCTCCTCAAATTAAACTTTGCTTTACTCCTGGAATAGACTTTTCTTATATCAGCAACTCTACACTTGCAAAAGGGGAAATGCATTATCAATGGAGTTTCGGAACTAATGCAATTCATTTTAGAGATGGAGATAGTACAGCCTATATCAATCCTAGGATTATCTTCGATACTGCCGGGACATATCCGGTTAAATTAAAAGTAATTTCTGATAGAGGATGTACTGACAGTTTTACTGCAATTGTAAAATTGAGTGATCCACATGCCCATTTTAGTTATAATGTTGATTATGGTGGCGATGTATATGCTAACCCTACTGTTGTGATCAATGAACACTCCTATGACTACGGTGCCATATTAACGAATTGGAATTGGAGTTATGGTGATGGGGCAACATCTACTTTACAAAATGCACCTTCACATCATTATACTTGTGGAGGTAATTACCAACTAGCATTGACCGTAACTAGTGAAGTGCCATGTTTTAATTCTACAAGTTCGGTGGTTACAATAAGAATTAAGCCAAAGGCTGCATTTAGTGTAAGCAATCCTAATTATACACCAAATGCATATTCTCGGCCAACATTTACATTTACGGATGCGACTACTGCAAATGATGCTTGTCCTAATTTTCAATATAATTGGAATTTTGGAGACGGTAACACGTCAAACGCTTCACATCCAACACATATATTTAAAGGAAGCGGCACTTATAATGTTCGCTTGATTGTTACAAATGCAAATGGTGGTTTGAAGGATACAACTAATCAAACTGTTACGGTTGCTATCAAACCTAAATCTTTATTCACAACAAATTTATCGCAAAGTCCTTCTGTCAGTTTCTCTAATACTAGTTCATCTACAGACACAGCTGCGGGTGTGAATTCCTTGACTTATGCATGGGATTTCGGCGATGGAGCTACTGCTAATGTCAAGAGTCCTGCAGCTCACTTATACACATGGGGTGCTGATTTCACAGTGACTTTAACCGTTACCAATCCAATTAGTGGTTTGCAGGATGTTTACACTAGAGTAATTACAGTACATATTAAGCCACAAGCTAGTTATTCAATTGGTAGTCCTGTATATGCTCCAAATGCGTATGCACAGCCATCAATTTCATTCACAAATAATTCATCTGTTGCAGACACTCATGGAAGCTTGAGTTATTCTTGGGATTTTGGTGATGGTAATACATCTACAAGCACAAGTCCTTCTCATCGGTTTAAAGGAAGTGGCATTTATTCAGTGACATTAATTGCAACGAATTCTAATGGTGGATTACAAGATGTAAACGTTCAAAGTGTTACGGTATCTATTAAACCTAATGCTCAGTTTAGTTTGAATTCAACAAACAATCCTACTATTGCATTCTCCAATTCAAGTTCATCAACAGATACTGCAGTAGCTGCTAGTGCCTTGAATTATTTATGGGATTTTGGCGATGGGTCAACTTCAGCTTTAATAAATCCACCTGCTCATTTATATGCATCAGGTGGTGACAAGAGCATTTCATTAACCGTAACAAATCCAATTAGTGGATTACAGGATGTATTTAGTGCAAATGTTACCATACAAATTGCACCACAAGCAAACTTTACAATAGGTAGTCCTGTTGTTTCACCGGATGATTATGGCCAACCTGTTTACACATTTACTAACACCACTACCGCTAACGATTTGGCAGCAAACTTGACTTATACCTGGGACTTTGGTGACGGAGGAACTTCTACAACAGCAAGTCCAAGCCATAAGTTCACAAATAGTGGAGTTTATACAATTAAGTTAATTGCAACCAATCAAAATGGCGGCTTAACAAATGAATCAGATCAATCAGTTACTGTAGTATACAAGGCAAAGGCATCGTTTAGCTCGTCATTGAATTATAATGGTGATAATTACTCCAATCCTTTAGTTGAGTTTACTAATACAACTACAATTTCAGACGCTACAAATACTTTGACCTATGCGTGGGATTTTGGCGACGGAAATTCTTCAATTGCGGTTAATCCTACACATACTTATTCAGATGGCGGAACTTACCTTGTTACTCTAACAATATCAAATACAGTTAACGGAATTACAGTTAGTGATGTATCGGTTAATACAGTATCTGTTTCAATTAAACCTAAGGCAAGTATAAGTGTTGTTTCATCAACTGATCCTAATGATATCGCAGCAACTTGGATTCAGTTTTCTGCTGATAATGCATCAAGTCCTGCTATCAATTCATCAATTGCAACAGGCTCAATTGCAAGTTATTCTTGGTTAGTTACAATAACGCAAGTATCAACAGGAAATGTATTTACACAAACATCAACAAATCCTCAAATAACATTCTCTACTGCGACACCAAATGATTATCAATTTTCTGCTCAGTTGATTGTATCTAGTGGATTGAGTGTGTCTGACACTTCGATTGGTACATATCAGAACGGAGTTGCGGCTAATAATGTAACAAGTTTCAATACGGCCGTAAATGTCCCTTCTAATGAAGTAATTAAATTATCGGATTATGGCAATACACCTGTGGTTCTTTTCCCTAATCCTGTAGTTAATAACCTTAACATTAATACAAATAGTGACAACTCGGGTATTGTAAAATATCAGATCGTTAATGTATTTGGACAAGTATTAAGACAAGGAACTTATAGCGGTTCAGCCAATAGTAGTGTTACTTTTTCTGTAGATGTTTCTGCATTAAATAGCGGTATCTATTTCCTTCAAGCTTTAAATAGTAATAATCAAATAATTGGAAGCAACACGTTTATTAAATAAGCGGAAGACGTTGTAAGTTTTAGGATATAAGCTGTAATTATTAAGTTTTAGGAAATAGGTTTGAGGAGGTTGCAAGGTGTAAGAAATAGTGTTTGGTATTTTTAATAATTAACCCCTGAGCAATAAAATCAGAAATGAATTTATTGCTCAGGGGTTTTTATTTAGTTGATTCCATTATCAATTAGCTAATCGTAACAACATCACATAATCATTCATATAATAACCTCCACCAATATGAAAATCCTGTTCCCTAACAATTTCAAAACCCATCTTTTGATAAAACCCTACTGATTTATTCTTTCTATTTACTTGTAATAATATCTCCTTACCTCCCGAATCAATGACCCTCTTTATTACTTCCTGCAATAACTTCAATCCTGCACCTACCTTTTGAGCTTTGGGATTAACATAAAGCTTATCTAATTTATAAACTCGTTCTTCCTTAAATTTAAAACAAGCAAACCCAATCGCTGCTCCATTCAGTTCTGCAACTATATAAGAATGTCCTAGGAACATTTCTTCTTCTAGAGTATCAGTATTATATCTAGCCTCTAACATATACTCAATCTGCCGCGAAGTAATGATTCTGTTATAGGTTACAGGCCACGTCTCTTGTGCTATCTCTTGAATTGCCGGAATATCTGAATTGACAGCACTTCTTATTTCTAATAATGGATTAGTCTGTTTCATCTGATTATTTTTTCATATTAAAAAACTTGTGTTGTAGCCAATTATTCAAGTAGGCACTACCCACACCAATCGCCGCTCCTGCCAAAACATCTGTTGGATAATGTTCGCCCAAATATAAACGGGAATAGCCAACAGATGTTGCATACATATAAGCAGGTACTACGACATACCATTTCTTGCATTCAATCGATACTGAGGCGGCCAAAGAAAAGGCAGTTGATGTATGTCCTGAAGGAAATGAATTGCCCGTTTCTGCATGATTGTAAGGATTGATGATTGTGGGATATTTAGTGTAAGGACGAGGTCTGTTTATAGCAAACTTAAGACCTTGAGTAATTGCCGTATTCACAGCAACTGCCCCCACTATTTTCCATCCGTGTTGCTGTAATTCCTTATCATGATGAATATATCCTGCCAACAAAACACCCGCAGGAACAGCCACAGTGATTGGATAAACGGAAGAAGTTGTCTTCTGCCAATATTTAGAAGTTGGAATTGATGGATTAATGTTATCCAACAAATTCACTTCACCTGATTGGGCAAGAAGATTAGTATTAATCAATATAAGGGCAATAGCAAGGACTGCCCATACTAGTCCCCCTTTAGGGGCGGAGGGGTGCGAGACTCTCTTCAATCGTCTTAATTCTTGCTTCTGCATCTGCTTGTTTTTTTCTTTCTAACTCTATTACCTCGGGTCTTGCATTTTGTACAAAGCGTTCATTACCCAATTTCTTTAATACAGATTGTAGGAATCCTTGTTGATGTGCCAAATCCTTCAGCAACTCTTGTTTCAACGCAGTGGTATCTAACTCCTTCTCACTTTCTATATAGAACTTATCTCTCTCAACAGCCACTACAATTGTATTTGCAACGGAATTGTCGGTAAATGAAATCTCTGCAGCATTAACTTGTTTAGTAAGTATAGATTCTATTGCTTGATAATTAGCCGTATCTGCCGTTTGAATATGTAACTTAATCGTTTCCTTTGGCTTAATCTGATTCTTATTCCTTGCATCACGCAATGCGGTGATTACCTGTTTCAACAATTCGCCTTGTTGTAAGGTATCTGCATCAGGCACTCCAATCGGTAGATTAACTTTCACACATAAATCATCTGATTGTTCTTTTAAAAGATGATAAATCTCTTCTGAAACAAAAGGCATGCCAGGATGAAGTAACTGCATCAGTTCTTCGAAGAAACCAACAGTCTTTTCATATACTTCCTTACTGATAGGTTGTTCAAAACCGGGCTTTACCCATTCCAAATACCAACTACAAAAATCATCCCATACCAAGGAGTAGATGGTCTTCAACGCTTCGCTCAATTTGAATTGTACCATCAAACTCTCCACCTCAGTTTTAACTTGATTTAGACGAGAAGAGAACCACTGAATTGGGAAAGGGGGTGTAGGGTGTAAGGTGTAAGGTTGTTGTTCACCTTCTACCTTAAACCTTTCTCCTTCAACCGAGGGCTGCCTTCCCTCCCACATCTTCACCAACTTAAGGGCATTCCAAAGTTTGTTATTAAAGTTTCTTCCTTGTTCTAAAGACGATTCATCGAACAATAAATCATTGCCCGCAGGGGAAGCAATCATGATTCCAAAGCGTACGGCATCTGCACCATATTGTTCAATCAACCCTAACAAATCGGGAGAGTTGCCCAATTGTTTACTCATCTTCCTGCCTTGCTTATCCCTAACCATTCCTGTGAAATACACATCTTTGAATGGCAATTGATGCTTGAATTCGTATCCCGCCATTATCATCCTCGCCACCCAAAAGAAGATGATATCCTGTCCTGTAACCAAAGTAGTGGTTGGATAATAATAGTTTATTTCCTCATTATCTGGATTACTGATGCCCTTAAATACCTCTATCGGCCATAACCAAGAAGAGAACCAAGTATCTAATACATCTTCGTCTTGAAATAAATCATTCAAAGTCAAACTAGCATTAAAAACTTGTGCCTTTGCCAATGCTTCCTCTGCTGTTTTAGCCACAAATACATTTCCTTTTGCATCATACCAAGCAGGAATCCTTTGTCCCCACCATAACTGACGGCTGATACACCAATCCTTAATATTCTCCAACCAATGCTTATAAGTATTCTTTGTTTTTGCAGGATGAAATGTTATTTCATCACTCATCACAGCTGATATTACTTCAGGATTCTTATTAATGAATCCTTTCATATCCATAAACCATTGAAGGCTTAACCTTGATTCTATTACTGCACCTGTTCTTTCGCTCGTTCCAACCTGCCCCTTGTAATCCTCGATTTTTTCTATTTGACCTAATGCTGCAATATCTTCTACAATCTTTTTTCTTAAATCAAACCTGTCAACACCAACATAAGAAAGTACTAACTCAGAAGGATTCTCTTCCATTATTCCATCAGCCACAAACTTGCCTTCCGCATCGAGCGTATCAATTGTTTTGAGGTTATGCTTACGCCCAATTTCATTATCATTCTTGTCGTGTGCAGGTGTAATTTTCAATGCACCTGTACCAAATTCTGCATCGACATAATCATCTGCAATGATGGGAATTTTTCGATTAATGATTGGAACGATTACTTCTTTTCCAATCCATGCCTTATAACGTTCGTCATTTGGATTAACGCAGATAGCCACATCACCTAAGATAGTCTCGGGACGGGTAGTTGCAACCATCATATAGCCCACTTCCCCTGAAGGTGTGCCTACTAAAGGATATTTAACATAGTACAACTTGCTATCAATATCCTTGAAAATGACTTCCTCATCGCTCAAAGCAGTCTTACCAACAGGATCCCAATTGACCATTCTCAACCCACGATAGATGATCCCTTTCTCGTGCAAATTGATGAAGATCTCAATGACCGATTTGTAGTAATCAGCATCCATTGTGAAAGAAGTCCGTTTCCAATCGAGGCTACAACCTATTTTCTTTAATTGTTGCAAGATGATTCCCCCATATTTCTCCTTCCATTCCCAAGCATAACTTAAAAATTCATCTCTAGATAAAGATGATTTCGCAATGCCCCTTTCCCTCAACATGCCTACTACTTTTGCCTCAGTAGCAATTGAAGCATGGTCAGTTCCAGGCACCCAACAAGCATTTTTGCCTTGCATCCTTGCCCGACGCACCAATATATCCTGAATAGTATTGTTCAAACAATGCCCCATGTGTAACACTCCCGTAACATTGGGAGGAGGAATCACCACAGTGAATGACTCTCTACCATCGGGTTTACTGCTGAAATAGTCTTTCTCCAACCAATGTTCATACCACTTAATATCAATCAACGACGGTTCAAAATTCTTGCTTAATTCCATTTTATTAGTGAATTTGGTTCTGCATTGTTGTAGTTACAAAACACAGTCCCTTATTATACAGATAATTTTTAAGTCGCCAAAAGTAAGGAAAACAAAAAGGTTGTATTAAAATAGAGAGGATAAAAGTTTTTTGAAGAATTAAAGACCAATGAAGAGAGTTTATTTTTGAAGGAAATAGAGAATAAATATCAATGAAGTTAAGTTTATGAAGGAGACGAAATGAGGGGGTACTGTCAATTTGATAAATAATACCTACATTTATTAGGGGTAAACAATTTTCTATATGACAATAGTTGTTACTACTCAGGTATTTTTACCACTAGGGTCACAAGGTTTTGAACAAAGAAAAACAAGGTAAAATATCCTATTTATATATTTACCTGTCATTTATTTTAAAAGAAGTCCTAGTGCTCCTTGTTTTTTCTCCGTTGCCCTTGTGGTAGAACCTCTTTAGTAGTAACCAATAGTTTCTTTTCTTCCAAAAATAAATATTGAATGTTTAGTCTAAAGAAGTCATTTACATCAAAATGTGAAAACCATTTATAGAATAGGCATAGTCGAATGATTTTAAGTGAATCTATGTATTGTATTCGGAGACTCCCGCATTATTTTAGGAGACTCGCTAATTAAATGAAGAGATTGCGCAATTGTTTTAAGAGACGACTTCATTGAATTCGGAGACTCCCGCATGTTGTTAAGAGAATCACGATATGAATGAAGAGTTATCGTAATTGTATTAAGAGACTCCATAACTGTATTAAGAAGTCTCTTAATAGTATTAAGAGACTTCTTAACACTATGAATAGACTCCATAACAGTATTTGGAGACTCTCGAATTATAATATAATTTGATTTAGTACAACTATAAAGCTTCATAAGTAGATAAGGAAACGACTTTTCCTGCTCTTAAACCCTTTTATAATTTTGAACAGTTCCGAAGAAATTTGATAAACACCTCTAACCTTTTTCAATTTTTTTATGGAATATTTCATTCCCTGTATCTCATTATTACAAATGTCTTTCCAAATGAAAGATGCTTGAAATAAATCATACTTCATCTTTAAAAACAATTTTATGGCAGAAATAATGACAGCCAATAATGCGAATGCAAATAGATTTGGCAAAAGAAGCAGTAAGAAATCAACTAAGGTTGACCTCACTCCAATGGTTGACTTAGGATTTCTGTTAATCACATTCTTCATTGTCACTACCACACTTTCTCAAAAAACTACAATGAAGTTGGACTTGCCGCATGATGGTCTAAGGACGAATGTAAAACAATCAGGTGCACTGACAATTCTGTTGGGAAAGAATGATTTTGTTTATTACTATGAAGGGGAATTATTGAACGATGGCTCAAACTTCATGGTCTCTTCTTTTGCAAAAATCAGGGACGTTATTATTACAAAGAAGAAGAGCGTTTTAGCAACTGATATGTTTGTAATAATAAAGCCCACTGATGGCAGTAACTTTAGAGATGTTGTGAATATATTAGATGAGATGTCAATAAATGTAATCAGAAGTTATGCATTAGATACAATTTCAGAAGGAGAAAACAGGTTAGTACAAGCGACAGAAAAGAAGGCAGGAATATTGTAATGAGTAGTTACTTTTCAAGGAATTTCATTAACATTTCAAACTAAATAATTGAATAAATATCTGTACCAATTTTGTGCTTACTTATGTTTTTTACTACAAAGAAATCAAAGCAAAATCAACAGGCACAAAGTTCTCTATTCAAATTTATCTAATTCAGGCAATTGTAGATGCTATAGGTACCTAAAATCATTTTGTTCTTTTTGCGAATACCATTGATTTCTTTGCGGCAAACCCTCTTGAGAAGTAAGACAATTTCGTATTTCATATTTTTTATTCAGTTGTTTCCCTTTTCTTTGCAGTAATTCCTCGGGGTGCTACTTTGCAAATTGGTCATTCAAATTGTAAAAGCTGAGATAATACCCGTAGAACCTGAACAGGGTAATGCCTGCGAAGGGAAGGCGTCACTCTTTTACAACGTTCTCTCCTCTTAGCGACTTTTATTCTGTTCCCACAATTTTTCTAACTTTTAAAACAAAAAGAAATGAAACAATTCTTGGGAACAATGGCTGCAATCATTATCAGCCTTTATTCCATTGCACAGCAAACAAACAAGTTATCCGTAAGCGGAACAGTAATTGACGCAGCAACGAGGAAGCCCCTTCCTTCTGCAAGTATTAAACTCGGTAATACCGTAGCTATCGCAGATGTAGATGGCAAGTTTAAATTTAAGAAGGTATCTGCAGGAGTACAGGTATTAACGGCATCTAGTATCGGCTATTCAGAATCTTCGCAGGAGATTGTAGTAAATACGGCAGTCAACAATATTATTATCTCACTTAAAAACTCTCCCCTTTTTCTACAAGCCTTAGAAATAAAATCACTTCGCTCGAGTGACAAGGCGCCATTTACCAAGACAAATATTGGCAAGGAAGAGTTGGCTAAAACAAATATTGGTCAGGATTTACCCTTTTTACTCAATCAAACTCCTAGCACAGTTGTGGCTTCTGATGCAGGAAATGGCGTTGGTTATACCTATTTAAAAATTAGAGGTGTTGATGCAGGACGAACTAATGTTACCTTAAATGGAATACCCTACAACGATGCGGAGAGTCAGGGAACTTATTTTGTTGATTTACCCGATTTTTCATCTTCCCTAAGTTCCATTCAAATTCAAAGGGGTGTTGGTTCATCGTCTAATGGAACAGGAGCTTTTGGGGCAAGTATAAATTTGCAGACTAATGAATTAAATGAAAAAGCATATGCTGAAATTAACAATAGCATTGGTTCATTCAATACCATTAAGAATACAGTAAAAGTGGGTAGCGGCCTTATAAATAACCATTTTACTGTTGATGCTCGGTTAAGTCGTATCAAAAGTGATGGATATATTGACAGGGCTAGTGCAGATTTACAGTCTTTAGCCTTCTCCGCGGCTTACATCAACAATAGTTCTTCTTTGAGGTTCAATATTTTTTCGGGAAAAGAAAAGACCTATCAAGCTTGGTATGGTGTACCCGAAGAATTACTATCTACACACAGGACTACAAATCCTGCAGGAGATGAATATAATGGTTCCTATTATCCGAATGAAACAGATAATTATCAACAAAATCATTATCAATTATTCTTCAATCACTCATTTTCTTCCAAACTATCTTTCAATACCGCTTTCTTCTTCACACCGGGAAAAGGATACTACGAGGAATATAAGTCCGATGCATCATATTCTAACTACGGTGTACCTAATCCGAAATATGGAAATGATTCTGCCACTTCTACAAATTTAGTTCGGCAACAATGGCTTGATAATAAATTCTATGGCCAGATTATTTCATTTCAATATAAAAAAGCAAATGACCAAATCATCTTTGGTGGCGGATGGTCAAAGTACGAAGGTGAACACTATGGAAATGTAATATGGGCACAAAATGGTGGTTTTGCAACGAATTACTCATGGTATAACAACAATGCTGTAAAAACTGATGCTAACATTTACACTAAGTGGGAGCACCAATTGAATAATCATTTATTGTTTTATGCGGACCTTCAGTATAAGCATGTGATGCACCAAATGAATGGCTTCAACTACGAGCCCACAAGAAAAGTAAAAAAAGAATGGAACTTTTACAACCCTAAAGTTGGTATTAGTTACAATAACAATGGATGGCAATTGTATGGTAGTTGGGCAGTGGCAAACAAGGAACCTAACCGCACCGACTTTGAAAATGCAACAAACTATACGCCAAAACCTGAAACTTTAAATGACTTTGAACTAGGAATTGAAAAGAAAACAAATAACTATAATTATGGTGCTACACTCTATTTTATGAACTACAAAGATCAATTGGTATTGACAGGAGAATTAGATGATGTTGGCAACCCAATTCGAATTAATATACCTAAAAGTTATCGTTTGGGAATTGAGTTACAGGGAGGAATTGTAGCGAATAATTGGTTGAGTCTTTCAGGTAATTTGGCACTTAGCAGTAATAAGATTAAAGAGTTTTCGAATCATATTCAAGTTTGGGATAGCGCCTCAGGTAATCAATTGAATGATACAATTTCACTATTAAAAAATAGCACAATTGCTTTTTCTCCAAATGTAGTAGGGGGGGGTAGTATCAATATTACACCAATCAAAAACTTAGAAATCAGTTTGATTAGTAAATATGTAAGCAGACAATTTTTAGATAACTCAGAGACAAAATCTCGCAGTCTAGCAGACTATTTTACCGAAGATTTCAGGGCAATTTACACCTTACATGGCAAGTTGCTGAAAGAAACAAGTTTGATTTTGCAGGTAAATAACATTCTCAATAGATTTTATGAACCAAATGGAGCTTGTTATCCGGGATACACTTATTCGGACGTAACAAACACATCTACTTTATCAAATTACAACTACTTTTTCCCAATGGCAGGAACAAACTTTGTTGTAGCGTTGAATGTAAAATTATAAGGTAGTCAATGTAAAAACAGATTACACTAAAGAACGCAAAAACATATAGTAAATAAAAAAGCACAGTAATTGTAACATCAATTACTGTGCTTTTTTTATTCCAACTCCACTCCTATCAATATTTCCACCTTACAAATGCCTCCATAGCAGCATATTTTGTCATGCCTAGTTGTGCATACAAGTTGGCAGTACCCGCATTTCGCACTTCTGCCCTTTGCCAAAACTCTCTTGTATCACTACCTTGAAACGGTACTGCATCCTTTTGACTCTGATGAATAAATATTCCAAACCTCTTTTTAACCACTTGATCAGGACTCATTGGAATTGCCATTTCTATTTCGTCAATATCCCATTCTTGCCATGCACCCTTGTACAACCATACCCAACAATCCTTTACCCAATCATCACCGGCGGCTTTTAATCGTCTCATACTCTCAAATACAATATCCAAACATACCTTATGAGTTCCATGTGGGTCGGCAAGGTCACCGGCACAATAAATTTGCTGTGGCTTTAACGCTCTCAACATCTTCATCGTGATTTCAATATCCTTCTCTCCCATCGGGTTCTTTTCTATCGTTCCCGTTTCGTAGAAAGGAAGATTTAAGAAATGAATCTGTTCGTCTTTCAAACCCACATAACGGGCCGTAGCCTTTGCCTCACACCGCCTGATTAACCCCTTAATTGCCCTGATATCAGCACTATCTGCCTGATGTAGTTTCTTGGAAGAGAGGTAAGACTTTGCCTCTTTCAATATCTGCTGACTCTTATTACTATCTATATCAAACATGTGTTCAAAACCTACAGCAAAGTCCATGAAACGAGTGACAAATTCATCAGTCACTGCGATGTTTCCACTTGTCTGATAGGCTACATGCACATCATGCCCCTGTTCCACCAAACGCATGAAGGTGCCACCCATACTGATAATATCATCATCAGGGTGTGGTGAAAACACTAGGCATCGCTTTGGATAAGGGGAACTTCTTTCAGGATGCGCAGGAATATGAACATTAGGTTTTCCTCCGGGCCACCCTGTAATGCTATCCCTTAGCATATAATAGACCTGTAGATTTATTTCGTAAGAATCGCCCTTCTCAACAATCAAATCACTCAACCCATTTTCGTTATAATCATTTGTGGTCAAACTAAGAATTGGCTTATTCAACTTTAAAGAAGTATTCACCACTGCTCGCTTAATCATTTGATTCGTCCACTCACAACCTCCTGCCAACCAAGGAGATTTGAAACGGGTTAAATCACCCGACGCCAATTCATCAATAACAAATGTGCAATCATGGTGTTGTTGCAAGATACTTGCAGGCACTTGTTCAGTCACAATACCCTCCACACTCTCTGCAACAATTGCCGACTTATTACCCCAAGCCATCAGGATTACCTTCTTTGCTTTCAGGATAGTACTGATACCCATCGTAATAGCCATTCGTGGCACTTGAGAAATGCCTTGAAAATCTCGGGCATTCGCAATACGGGTGCTATTTTCTAAGGTAACCAATCGAGTAATAGAGAACAAACTACTGCCAGGTTCATTGAAACCAATATGTCCATTATTACCAATACCTAGAATCTGCAAATCAATACCGCCTGCTTTTTCGATAGTCTCCTCATATTGACGGCAATATTGTTTGATACCTTCCTTCGGCAATTCGCCATTAGGAATATTGATATTTTCAGGCAAAATATCTACATGATTAAATAAATGACGGTGCATGAAACTCCAATAGCTCTGAAAGGCATCCCGCTCAATCGTATAGTACTCATCAAGATTGAAAGTGACCACATTTTTAAAACTCAATCCTTCTTCTTTATGAAGTTTTACCAACTCGGCATACAATCCGATTGGCGTAGAACCTGTTGCCAAGCCTAGTACACACTGCTGTCCGAGCGATTGCTTTTCTTTAATTAAGGTAGCCATCTCAAGTGCCACCAAACGAGCCCCGTCTTTAGGAGTCTTTGCAATCCGAACGGGAATCTTTTCAAAACTGTCTATCATAATTGTTAATTATTAATTATTAATGGTTAGTTGTAGGTAGTTATTAGTGGTTAGTGGTTAGTGGTTAGTGATTTTATATAAATTGAAATTAATATAAAATTCATAACTCATAACTTATATCTCATATTTCATCACTAACAACTAATAACTAACCACTAACAACTAAAGTTTGTGCCCTTCCACTGCGTAATACCAAATAAATAAATAACACGGCAACACGCACACTACAAATGCCAACTGATTGGCTAGATGAAAACTATCTTTTAATGTGCCATACAATAGCGGAACTAGTGCCCCACCTACAATACCCATTATCAATAATGCCGCACCTGTTTGTGTGAACTTTCCAAGCTTGTTGATAGCTAAAGGGAAAATCGCAGGCCACATAATAGCATTTGCCAAACCTAACAAAGAGATAAACACAATTGCCGTATAACCTGTAGTGAAATATGCCAAGAAGGAAAATAAGATACCGATGATTGCTGCAACCTTCAATGCGCCCTGTTGTGTAATATATTTAGGAATTGTCAGAATCCCGATAACATAACCTGCCAACATTGATATCAAGGTATAAGTGGTAAAATATTTTGTTTGGTCTAAGGGGATTCCCATTGCCTTACCATAACTACCAATTGCATCTCCTGCCATCACTTCTACTCCCACATAAACGAAAATGCAAATAACACCTAACAATAAATGAGGGAATTGAAAGATACTTGTCTTGTGTGTTTCTGTACCATCGGGATTCGTTTCTTCCTCTGCAACTATTTCAGGTAATGATGAGAAATAAATAATGACGGACAATATCAATAAAACGATTGCCAAAACGATATAAGGTGGAATGATTTTCTGACTTAATTCATTTAATAAAATCCCCTTTTGAATAGGGTCGAGGGTTTGCTGAATATTATTTTCAATGACACTCGCATTGTTTAGTAATACCGCACCGAGTACTAAAGGACTCAATGCCCCTGCAACCTTATTGCAAATACCCATGATACTGATACGCTTTGCAGCACTCTCAACAGGGCCTAGAATACTCACATACGGATTGACGGCAGTTTGTATGAGTGCCAAACCCATTCCCTGACTAAACAAGCCAATCAAAAACAAGGGAAACTGTCTTGTATAAGCCGCAGGAATGAATATCAACGACCCCAAAGCCATGATGAATAGTCCTAACGACATTCCTTTTTTATAGCCTGTAGCCTTCAAAATATAAGAAGATGGGAGGGCCAAAAAGAAGTAGGCGGTATAAAATGCGAAGGTTACAAAGAAGGCCTGCACATCGCTTGTCAACTGACAAGTTAACTTTAAGAAAGGAATCAAGGTGCCGTTTAGCCATGTAACGAACCCAAATGTGAAGAACAACACACACATCATCATGATGGGGTAGAAATTAGATTTACTCGCTGCTTTTGTCATAAATTGAAAAGATTGAAATGATTAAAAATGTTTATCCCCCCACACCTATCTTGTTCACAATAAAACAATTATTACTCGACATCAATTAACAAAGAGGCTCCTTTTGCATTTCCTGATGGGAAATGAAATGAATAGTCTTTGCTGTTATGTGTACTTTCATTCACTATTGTTATTTTTCCTTCCGACAGTTGTTGAGTTGGGTCGGAAATATAAAGTTTCTTTTTTGCATTGTTTACATTTCTTAGCATCATTGCACAAGGCTGATTACATTTTATCGTCAAGCCAGCTAAAGAGAGTGAACTTGCTTGATAAAAAATAGCCTCTGCAATAGCTAGTTTCTCATTATATACGGCTTGAATTGTATCATTATTGGCCATAATTTTCAGCATAGATGCTGCAGATTCTATAGCTACGGGAGCATTTTCTCTCACATTTGGCACAACGATATAGGCATAATGAGCATCACTTGGATTTACGCCATGATTAATCCAACTCTTAAATACATCGCCTTTTATTTCATTTTTGGGTTTACTGTCATTAATATGAACCCAACTTCCAGTTTGCTCTTTTGTACTAATCAAAAGATTTTGCCCTTCGGGGAAATAATAACCTATCCCGTCATGCAATAACCATTTTGAGCTTTTAATAGATACTAGGTCATGCGATTTTGCTTTAATAGATTTATTATCGGCTCCTTTTACTTCCACAACACCCTTTAACCAACACTGATTAAGAGTGGTGGTGATATTTTCTTTTGCCGAACTTGTTATTCCTGCACCTAAACAAACGACTTCTTTATCAAAAAAGAACCACGATTTATTTGCTTTAACACCATTGTAATTCATCGAATAACAGGTGGCACCATAACTACTATCCGAAACGCCACCTACAAAAGACGTACTACCTACTTCTCCCCAATGAGTTTCCATTAATTGGTCAAAATCATATTCACGGGATGTGATACCAGGAATCTTATTCCAATCCCAAATCGGCATGATATTATAGTACTCATCACCCCTCACTTGAATATTAGTTGAACCATCAGGCAGGAACTTGCCTACTAAGTTTTCACCATTACCCGATTCCGTTCTTTTGGTACGAACAGAAACGGTTCGAACATTGAATGAATAATCAGGCTGTGTATGTATTGTATAATCGGCGCAATAAAAGTGATTATGTGAAGGAATAATTTGAAACGAAGGTGCTTTGCTCCCAATCGTGCGGGCAATTGCAGCATTCCAAGTTGCAGTATTTGAAGGGTCAAGAATAGCCGCTTCCTTCAATAAGTTTTCTTCGCCATGCTTATTCAAAATATCAACTCGACTAACACCCCTACCCTCAACATTAAAATCACTGTATCCCCCACGAAGGGTTCTTAGATAGGTATTGATATAATAGTTTGACAACATAGCCAACTTTTCACCTTTCAATTCATAGTTAGTACCTTTTAAAATGGAGGCTATATGATATTCTCCCGAAATGAATACGGCTCCATAACTACCAATTTGCAATTGACGACCATGCTGCATAAAAGAATAATCATATTGCAAGCCTTCTTCAGTGGTAAAAGAAATGGGTTGAAAAGCCTCTTGAACTGCAGTATCTAATAAAGAACTATTTTTTGTCAATGCAGCCCTGTAGATATAATGTGTGGCAACATCTAACTTATTAGCACCTGTTTGTTTTAAAATCTCTCCCCTTTTCATCCTTTCGATGATGGAATCTTCTAAAGTTTGAGGAATGAGTATTTTGCCATGTCTTAATACAATCAACAGTTCACCCACATGTTGTGGTGCATCAATTTGATTGTGCCACCAATTTTTGCTAAGCGGGTTTTCCTGATACCAATATCTAATTCCATTGACTATTGATGTGTACAATTCGAAGTTATTATAATAGCTACTTCTTTTATTAGTATAAGCATTTGCCAATGCTTTTAGTCTTTTTAGATGCTCAATAGGGGGCCAATTTGTGATGTCTTTTCGTGAATAACCAACATCACTCCAAGAACCATCAACCATCATATTCGTTAATTGCTTACGAACGCTATTATCTAAACTTGTAATTGAATGAATGGCATTTTGTTCTCTATTATAAACATTATCCATAATAATGGTAAATGCATTTGTAGGAACAGTTGCTTGAGAAAGCAGTCGATTTGAAAGTGATGACAATAGTAAAAATGTAATTGTAAAGATTCTACTCACGAAATATAATTTAGGCGAAATGCAAGCTTTATCAAAGTTGCTCAACAGAAATTATTACGGCTAATTATTCATTACCCCCTAATAGGAAGAAAAATTGGTGAGAAAAAAATGCAAGAGGATTAAAGCTTAGGGGTTTCAAGATGATTGTACCACAAGAATTGTTATTTCAAAAAATCGATTGATGAAATAAATGTTTTAAGTTACGAACCTTATAACCCATATTTCATAATTCATCAATTACTAATACGCTTTTAAGTTTTCAGCTATAATTTCTACAACCTCGCCTCGTTGTCTGAGTATGGCAACACCATTTTCTTTTGCAAACTTTTCAACTCTTTTATCAAACGAAAAACTTGCGATACCCAAATAGAAAATGCGATTGGCATAAGTGGGGAAAAGTATTCTAAAATTGCTTACTTTCTTTTCTATCAATTTCACCACATCTTCTTCCTTTGCATTGTATTTACACTCAATGAGTGCAACATTTTTTCCATTAAACATTGTTATGTCAAATTCATCTTCTAGATTAGGTATTTTATTGTGAAGATTCTTGCTTATCTCATCAAAATTCAGATTACCGAGTCTTTTGTCATCCTCCAATGAATTAAAAAAGTATTCTTCTGTACTTAAACCATGACTGTTTGCCATTCCCCCAATATGAATGCCCAAACTTTTTAATTTTTCATCTGTCTTTTTCATCTGTTCATCCGTCTTTTTCATTTGTTCATCTGTCTTTCTCATTTGCTCATCTGTCTTTTTCATTTGTGCACTCGTCTCCTTAACAATTGCACTAGCTTCTCTAATATCAGCACTTGTTTCTCTAATCATTAGCTTTAATTCAGCATTTGCAGCGCGTGACTCTTCAAAATAAAGTCGCATCTCTTCCTCTGTTTTAGCATGAGCATCAGCTAAATAAGCAAACTTTATATTCAATTCATTTTCTGTCATGATTTGTAATTTCAACGAATGTACCCTTTATCATTCACTATAACTATTATAATAAAAACGAAAGAAGAGAGTGATAGGCTAATAATTCAATATGGTTTCAAAGTGGGTTAGAGGATTAAGATTAAACCCTTAGTACATGACAAAAAATAAATATGGAGGTTTACACAATAAAAAGACCTTAATAGCATTATAGATTAGGAACAAACTACCACATCGGTTTCTAATGGCAAATACTACTAAGGTTGAGGACAAATATAGTGTACTAGTATCAAATTT
>CANCPA010000033.1 GCA_947379895.1 Chitinophagaceae bacterium
TACTTACAAATTTCTTACAATTTGCCACTTACAACTTCCGACCGTTATATTTGCCACAGTTATGAAGAATATCAGGAATTTTTGCATCATTGCACACATCGATCACGGAAAAAGTACATTAGCAGACCGTTTACTTGAACATACCAAAACTATTGGTGAACGGGATATGATGAATCAGGTATTAGATGATATGGATCTTGAACGTGAAAAAGGTATTACGATTAAGAGTCATGCCATCCAAATCAATTACCCTTCAAATGGTACTAACTATGTTTTAAACCTTATCGATACTCCCGGGCACGTTGATTTCAGTTATGAAGTAAGCCGTGCACTCGCTGCTTGCGAAGGGGCATTGTTATTGGTAGATGCTAGTCAGGGTATTCAGGCACAAACCATCAGCAATTTATATTTAGCCATAGAAAATGACCTCGAAATCATCCCTGTTATCAATAAGATTGATATGGATGGGGCGATGATTCCTGAAGTACAGGATCAAATTATAGATTTGATAGGCTGTAAGATTGAAGATATCTTGTTGGCGAGTGGAAAAAGTGGAATTGGTATTGAGGAAATTCTCGAAGCCATCATTGCTCGTATCCCCGCACCAAAAGGAGATTACGAAGCACCTCTACAAGCATTAATCTTTGACAGTGTTTATAATAGCTTCCGTGGTATCATTATTTATTATCGGATATTAAATGGTGTATTAAAGAAGAATGATAAAATACGTTTCATCGCTTCAGGTTCCGATTATAATGCGGATGAGGTAGGCGTTTTGAAATTAACGATGACTGAAAAACCTGAAGTGAAGGCGGGTGATGTAGGTTATTTGATTACCGGAATCAAGAATGCTAAAGAAGTAAAAGTGGGTGATACCATCACACTTGCTAATAATCCGGGTCAAATGATTAATGGTTTTAAGGAAGTAAAGCCAATGGTATTTGCCGGTATCTTCCCTGTAGAAACGGATGCATTTGAGGAGTTGAGAGATTGTATGGATAAACTACAATTGAACGATGCCTCCCTTACTTTTGAGTTAGAAACTTCTCAGGCACTAGGTTTTGGTTTCCGTTGCGGATTCCTTGGATTGCTACACATGGAAATCATTCAGGAACGTTTAGAACGTGAATTCAATCAAACGGTAATCACTACAGTTCCTAATGTGGGTTTCATCGCTTATACATCAAAAGGGGAGAAGGTGATTGTAAATAATCCTACCGAGATGCCCGAACCAACAAAAATTGCTAGGATTGAAGAGCCTTATATTCGTGCACAGATTATCACTTCACCCGATTATATTGGTAATATCATGACGTTGTGTTTAGGCAAGCGTGGTATCTTATTAAATCAATCTTACCTCACTCCAAACAGGGTTGAATTGACCTTCGAATTACCGATGACGGAAATCGTATTTGATTTTTATGATAAATTAAAGAGTCAGACTCGTGGTTATGCATCATTCGATTATACACCTATTGAAATGCGTGATGCGGATATTGTTAAAATGGATATTCTCCTCAACGGTGAAAAGGTAGATGCCTTGAGTGCCTTGATACATCGTAGTCGTGCGGCAGATTTTGGTAGAAAGCTCTGTGAAAAACTGAAGGAGTTATTAACTAAACAACAGTTTCAGATTGCTATACAAGCTGCAATTGGTGCGAAAGTTATTGCTCGGGAAAATATCAGTGCGATGCGGAAGGATGTGACTGCAAAATGTTACGGAGGTGATATTAGCCGTAAACGTAAGTTGTTGGAAAAACAAAAAGAAGGAAAGAAGAGAATGCGTCAGATAGGAAACGTAGAAGTTCCGCAAGAAGCGTTCTTAGCAGTACTAAAACTAGATTAGATTGATAGGTTGTGAGTAGTGAATGATGAGTTTACACATCACTCACTACTCACCACTCACCACTCACCACTCATAATTCATACCTCATCACTCAGCACTCCTCCATAAGTTTAAATAAGTTCATCAGCGACACGGGCTATTGTTCTCGTAGGGAGGCTGATAACCTCATTACTCAAGGAAGAGTCTTATTAAATGAAGAGATTGCTCAATTAGGCAACCGATATCAAGTGGGAGATAGTGTAGAAGTAGATGGCAGCTTAATTACTACAGCTACTACTCAAAAAAAGAAGGAGAAACTCGTGTATATTGCCTTCAACAAACCTGTTGGCATAACGGTAACCACCGAAGAAAAGATTGCAGGTAATATCATTTCTTATATCAAATACCCCAAAAGGATTTTTCCTATCGGACGATTAGATAAAGACTCTGAGGGACTTATCTTTTTGACGAATGATGGCGATATCGTTAATAAAATACTCCGTGCCGGTAACAACCACCCCAAAGAATATATTGTAAAAGTTAACAAGCCTGTAGATGCCTATTTTACGGATAGGATGGCTGCGGGTGTACGGATAAAAGACGGGATGACAAAACCCTGTATCGTAAAGAAAATCAGTACCCATACTTTTCGAATCATCCTTACTCAAGGACTTAATCGACAGATACGCCGCATGTGCGAACACTTCGATTATAAGGTAATGAGTCTGCAACGGACAAGAATCATGAATGTAAAACTAGATGGCTTGGCACTAGGTAAATGGCGATACCTGAGTGAAGTAGAAGTTAAGACAATCATGGAAATGATTAGCGATTCGAGTAAGACGGGATAAAAGAAATATCATTAATTGTGTTTAGAAGTTGTGAGTTATACGTTATAATTAAAAAAACAATTGACATATAAAGTGCATTGTTACTATTCAGGAGGTTTTACCACTAAGATCACAAAGTTATTTACCAAGAAACACAAGGATTTAAGGGGTTTATATTCGCTTAATCTGTTTAAATTTTATGTTACTACTCAGGTATTTTTACCACAAGGGTCGCAAGGTTTTGAACAAAGGAACACAAGTAACAATATACTTTTTAGGTACTTACCTGCCAATTATTTAAATAGAAGTCCTTGTGTCCCTTTTTTTTCTTTGATTTCCTTGTGGTAAAAGCTCCTGAGTAGAAACGAATATTTGTTTACGGAATCTTGTTACCAAAAATATTACCCCATGGACCAGGCTTGCCATTTTTATTTAAAAGATTGACCTACTAACACTTTTTTAATTAATGAAAAATACATTTTAGTTTACTACTTCTAAGCCCTCCCTACTTCGTCCTAATTGCCACCACAGGATCCATCTTTGCAGCAATTGAAGCGGGAATAATACCCGAAAGTATTCCTAATATCACACAGATACTCAAGGCTAAACTAATTATACTTGGTGCAATAAAGATAGGAAAGGGCAAAACGGTACTTAATACAGTTGCTAAAATCCAAACAAACAACAACCCAATTGACCCTCCAATAATACATAAGAACGCACTCTCAATCAAAAACTCTGTCAAAATTGTACGTCTCTTAGCGCCTAATGCTTTCTTTAATCCAATCTGACTTGTTCTTTCCCTAACCGTTACAAACATGATATTTGCTACCCCAAATGCACCTACTATCAGACTCAATCCCGCAATTGCCCATCCTCCTAAATTTATGGAACCAAAGAGTGCATCCATTTTATCTGCAAATGAACTGATATCATTTAAACTGAAGTTATCATCCTGCATAGGTTTTAGCTTCCTGATTTGCCTCACTACACCCTTTAATTCCTCTTGTAGTGCTTTTGTTGCAATTCCCTCTTTCCCTTGAATTAATATTGAGGGCTCGGATTTGTCGACATTATATACTGTTGCAAAATAATTATATGGAGTAATGAGGGCATTGTCAAAATCAAAAACATTGGCAAATGACTGTCCTTGTTTTTTTATGACGCCTGTGATTTCTAGTTTACGCCCTTTGACTGTAATTTCTTTGCCAATTGCAATATTAGGACTTCCATAAAGTTGTGTAGCAATTTCAACTCCAATAACAACAGAAGGAGTCCCTCGGTTAAATTCACCATCCGATAGATAGCGGCCACTTTGTGTTTCGATAGATTGTATTTTACTAAAATCTTCTGTAGTTCCAAAAATTGAGATATTCGAAAGTATATTATCTCCAAAGCTAGCACTTCCCATTTGTCGGCATAGGAATGCAATGTTTCCCGATAAAAAAGACTTCTCCTTGATAAAATGTAATTCAGAAACTTTCGGAACAGGTCTATTAATGTATTTCCACCAAGGATAATTTTCACCACCCCCATATTCCCACTTATCTAAGTAGATACAGTTTGAACCGATTTGCTTAATGTCGCCCTGCACTTTTCTTTTTAAGCTGTCTACAGTTGCTAATACACCGATGATACAAAAAATGCCAAAAGTTACTCCTAACAAGGACAGGAAAGTACGAAGCTTATTGGCTTTCAATTCGCCAAGGGCCATCTTGAAACTGTTCCAAAGTATAGTTAGTAACTTTATCATTGGGTAAAAATAAGTATCTTGTTCATATAATCTAAACTAAATACAGGTTTTTTAGAAGAGATAGCAAAGTGATTTAATCTAATTTAAAAAACAAATAAGTCATTTATTATGTCGAATTGTAAATAATGGAAGATTACAAATGTTACATTTGCTTAAATCACAGTAAATGATCAAACTATTTAAAGAATCTAATAAGTGGCATCATCTATTTAATTTGTTGTTCTTAATTATGTTACATTGTTCAATGCTCGCTTTTGGACAAGTGAATTTGACGAATGGATTAATGGCATATTATCCTTTTAATGGAAATGTAAAGGACTTGAGTGGGAATGGGAATAATCCCATTTTTAATAATACTACTTTAACTACAGACCGATTTGGGAATCCAAATAGTGCTTGTTTGTTCGATGGGAATAGTTCATATGTTCAAATTCCAAATAGTCCAACTTTAAATGCAAATAATACTTTAACTATGTCAGCATGGGTAAAGGCAAATGGATTTTATCCCGGCAATTGTCATGCAAATTATATTATAGGTAAAGGAATAGGAGGGACTCCGCTGTATGAGTGCGATTTTTTTGATGGACCATATACAAACTTTACACATTGTAATAATAACCCTCCTGATGTTTTCCATGAAAGTTTTGCTGCTGTTGGTGTTTTTACTACATCTGCAGGTCCTTTTGTGAAGAAGGATCAATGGTATTTTATTACTATTACTTATGATGGTAAAACCGCTAAGTATTTTTTGAATGGCGCTTTAGTAGCTAGTGGCAATTATTCAAACACTTTTTCTAATAGTTATGATTTATTTCTAGGAAGAAATGATCCTATTCAATCTCCATTTTGGCTCAACGGAGTATTAGATGAAGTTAGAATTTATAATAGAGCGCTTAATAGCGCAGAAATAAATGCCCTATATAAAGAACCTAATCCGATACCTACAAATAGTTGTAATTCATATTTGTTTGTACCTGCTGAACTTGCAGGTGTACAAATCGGCAATCTTACAATTACGGGAGATCAATTAACAGTTGAAGCTGTATTCAATAGAACCGAACCCTATACTAGGGGGTATTTATATGCGGGTGATTTAGTTTCGAAGCATGATGGACCCGCAAATGTAAATTATTTACTTCGGCCAAATGATGCAGAAATTACTACTTCGTTTGGTTATTTTCATACACCCGACATTTGCCCAATCGAGTTAAATAAGACATATCATGTTGCAATGGTTTACGATGGCAAAACGCTTAGGTTTTATCGAAATGGATATTTAATGAGTTCTGTACCCGCTTTTGGAAATCTAGTTACAAATAATTTATTGACAACTATTGGGTCAGCTCCAAATCGTACCTTTACAGATATAGAAAGCCTCCGGGGATTTATCAATGAAGTGCGTATCTGGAATGTGGCTCGTACTTCGTCACAGATTCAAACATTTATAAACACTCCTCTGCCAAGTCCAACTACACAATCGGGGCTACAGGCATATTATCAATTTAATAGTCTTACGAATCTACAAGGGAATCCTGCATGGAACGGAACTATCGTTGACGGTGCAACAATCAATCAAACAAATCCTACCTGTACTACATTTACACCTGATTCTTGTAGTAAAATAAAGCCCATTCTCCCATTGGTAGGCTTCAATGTCGTAGATACAGTTTGCCTTAATACGCCAATAAATTTAATAAATACCTCAAATGGAGTGACAACTTATAATTGGAATTTTTGCTCTGCAGACATAAACGGAACTATGGATCCCTTTACAACGGCTCCGTATTGCTCCACTACAAGTGTAAACATCTTAAGTTCTACGAACGCTTCTCCTCTGCCTGTTTTCTATTCAACTCCTGGTAAATATAATATTTGTCTCACTATCAACGAAGGACTACCTACTCAGGCTTCTTTTTGTAAGCCAATTGTGGTTTTGCCCCCTTCATCGGCTCTTGACTTTAGTTTTGTTCAAGATAACTGTAACCCTAAAATGGTTGCTTTTCATAACAAATCAGTTCCTATTCCTGGCATAACCTTTTCTTATGATTTTGGTGATGGATCCTTTGCAACACAACCTAATTTGATTACTTCTACCAAATACTATGATAACTTTAATAATTATACTGTTACCTTAACAAATACTTCAGGGTGTGCCGATACCATTCAGAAAATTATTCCTGTTTACTTAAAAAAAGATAGCCTTATTATTAATAACGATACTACAATTTGTAAATACAGTAGCATTCAACTCAGTGCAATCAATGCATCTAGCTATTGTTGGAAACCTGGTATTGGGCTTTCAGACTCAACTTCTCAACATCCTGTTGCTTCACCAAAAAATACCACTACTTACTATTTAAATGCCCAGATTATGGGGCCGAATCTAGTCACAAATGGAGACTTCTCATCAGGAAATGCTGGATTTACCTCCGATTATCATGACTCTATTAATGGTTATCATACAGGAACATTTACAGTAGATACAACAGCTGCAATTTGGCATCCATTTTTATCAAGGTGTCATGACCATACATCGGGCGATGGGAAAATGATGATTGTTAATGGTGCTTATAATCAGGGTGCTGCTATTTGGAAACAAACAATTAATAATATACAACCAAATACAGATTATTTATTTTCTGTGTGGTTGCAGTCCTTATCAATTTCTAATCCTGCTCAAATAAAGTTCTATGTAAACGGCAATCCAATTGGAGGTTCGTTCAATGCAATACTTGATACCTGTATTTGGCAACAACCTCTCTCTACTTGGAACTCAGGGAATAATACTACTGCTACAATTTCCATTGTTAATCAGGATACAATAGGTGCAGGTAATGATTTTGCTTTGGATGATATCTCTTTTAGTGCAACTGCCGTAATTAATGATTCTGTTACAATTAAAGTGGATGCCCCTTTACAATCGCCTAATATAGATACCACAATTTGTTTAGGACAGTCGGTTGAATTAAATGCCAATCTTGCCAATTCCTATCAATGGAGTGCATCGCCCTTTCTTTCAAATCTTGTCATACAAAACCCAATTGCAAGGCCTACTTTATCATCAGTTTTTAATGTGAACAGGTATAATACTCAAGGATGTTATGTAACTGATACTTTTAAAGTCGAAGTGTTGACAATTAAGGCTTCCCTCGACTTTAGCTTCTCTGAAAATATTTGCAATCCCTTAAGTATTCAATTTAAAAATGAATCAACCAATAGCAATGCCTATTTATGGAGTTTTGGTGATGGAAATATGAGTAGTTCAGTCAACCCACAAAACAAATACAATAACTATGGTTCTTACAAGGTGACCCTTCAAAATACTGATGGTTGTATTGACAGTGTCACCAAATATGTGAGCGTTAATGTTCGTATTGATAGTTTAATTACAACAAAGGATACTTCTATATGTGGAGGTTCTCCATTTCAACTTCAATCGCTCCCTGCACTTGAATATTGTTGGTATCCCACTTTTGGATTGTCCGATCCAACTATTCCCAATCCTATTGCTACCACAAATGTGCCTACGACCTATTATGTAAATGCCAAAGTAGTCGGCAATAATCTAATTGTAAATGGTGATTTTTCTCAAGGAAGTACAGGGTTTACTACAGACTATTATTATGCTTTTCCAAATACTATCGAAGAGCAATATTATGTAGGTACTAATGCTCAATTATGGAATGGAGGTATGAGCGCCTGTGGTGACCATACAACAGGAAAAGGCAATTACTTGATGATTAATGGTGCAAACTTGGCAGGAAAAATTGCTTGGGAAGAAAAAAATATAACAATACAACCAAATACCAATTATGCTTTTTCTGCATGGGTCGAAGCTCTTTTTCCTGAAGATCCTGCTATATTGCAATTCTCAATAAATGGACATAAAATTGGCCAAACGTTTCAAGCACCTGGACCAAATACAACCTGTTTATGGCGGCAGTTTTATGTAGTTTGGAATTCAGGCACTAATAAAACTGCTGACATTTCTCTTATTAATCTTAATACTATCAAGAATGGGAATGATTTTGGTTTAGATGACATCTCCTTTTCTAAGTTGGATATTATCAAGGATTCTATCAATATAATTTTAAAGCAGACACCTGTGGTTACTATAATTAATAACGACACTTCTATCTGTGAAAGGGATAGTTTTCAATTAAGAGCAATTGGCGCAACTCAATTTGAATGGACTCCTTCTAATTCCCTTTCCAATCATTCTGTATTCAACCCAATTGCATTTCCATCTGTCAATACAAAGTACAAGGTTACAGGTACTAATTCACAGGGTTGTTCAGCAATAGACTCGATTAATCTTGTCGTTAATCCATTGCCCTCCTTTAACATAACAAAAGATACAAGTATTTGCTTAGGCAACTCTATCGGATTGTCCGTTCAAAGTAGTACAGTAAATGCCTATTCGTGGTATCCACAAACCTATTTATCCTCTTCAATTGATCCCAATCCTTTTGCAAAGCCTACCGAAACAATTAAATATTTTGTTTCTGTTACCGATCAAGATAATTTTTGTACGGATAGAGATAGTATAAAAATTACAGTTTTGCCTTTGCCCATTGTACAAACTAGGACAGATACAAGTATTTGTTTGCAATCCACTACAACCTTATTTACGAGTACTAATGCTGACCATGTTAGATGGTATCCTGTTTTTGGATTATCCGACTCTACAGTATTAAGTCCAATCGATACGGCAATTTTTCTTGGTGCAAACACATATTGGGTCACTGCATTTTCTAATAAGGGTTGTATTTCAACAGACAAAGTAACAATCACAGGCCTTGCACTTCCTACTGTAAGAGTAGAGAAGGATAGTTTTTCAATTTGTTCTAAAAAGTCGGTTCAACTAAATATTAAGACTTCACCTATTACGAATTTAAAATATAATTGGATGCCTGTAGAAGGATTAAATCTTACAAATATTCCTAATCCAATTGCAACCCCCGACAATTCCACTACTTATCATATACTAATTACGGCTACTAATAATTGTAAGGCTGAGGATTCTGTTTATTTATTTGTAAAACAGTTACCCCAATTCACGATCGAGCCTGCTAATTCTGCTATTTGTTTAGGCGATTCAATACTAATAGCTGTAAAAGGTGGCGATCAATTTCATTGGTTTGATAGTCAAATTTTTAATCAAGATTCGTCAGCAAATTATGTTCATCCTATTGCCACTACCACCTTTAAGGTATCGGTAAAAGATACTTTGTGTCAGATTGCAATACCCCTTTATACAACTGTTACAGTAAATTATCCTCCTGTTATTTCAATTCAAAAATCAAATGATATTGATTGTTTTCATACTACCGCTACCCTTACTGCTCGAGGAGGAACAAAATATCAATGGGCTCCTATCGATTCTATTGTTGCAATTAATAGGGAATCAATTGTAGTAGCTCCCAATCAATCGGCTGTATACACTGTTAAAGCATTCTCTGATAATGGCTGTGTTACAGATAGCAGTATCAGAGTCAATGTTGTAAAAGGAGATATAAGTAAAAATTTTCCCGCTGCAAATGCATTTACACCTACCATTAACAGTAATAATTGTTTTGGCGTAAAAGAATGGGGGCATCTTGACAATTTACAATTATCTATTTTTAACCGTGCAGGACAACGTATTTTTTACACTACTAGTCTAGATGGTTGTTGGGATGGAGTTGTTAATGGAAAAATGCAGGACGCAGGTACTTATATTTACGAGATAAAAGCAACCACGCTCTGTGGATTAATCTATAGAAAAGGCACAGTTGTATTGATAAGATAACAAATACCAATGCTGTCGATTCTTCCTTGAAGCACATGAAAATTCCTTAGAGTGCAACAAATACAATTCCTCACTTTGTCAATCATCCTTGCAATAACAAAAGGCAATTCTGAGGGGATATGGGCTTCTCCTTAAATACATTATGAAAGCAATCCTTTCATATACATCGATTTAGACTTACCATGATTCACTAATTACTAAAAAGTTATTCAATCTGTACTGGGATTAATATATAGTTTTACGGGTGTATAAAAGTTTTTCGCTTACCATTACTAAACTACATTATCACCAATGTAGTTTAGTAATAATTTCCACACAGCTAAATTTATAAAATAGCTTTTTTTCAAATTGTTTTTCTAGTACTCGCTTTCTCACCAGTCCTTACATAAGCCACCTTAGGGCAATCTGCTTTCAGCGAAGCTGAAATTGAGAAAAATCCGTAGGATATTTTTCTCAAAAGGTTGAACGGAGTGGCGTTGTAAGGACGAAGCCTGCCGGCTCAGAGGCAAAAAAATCGAATAAATCCATATTCTAATCGGTTTGAACTTTTAGCTTTCATAAATCGAATTTATTTAGGTTTAATATTTTAAGCGAAAAACTTTTATGCACCCAGTTTTACTGCTTTTTTTGCTGTTTTCTGATGATTCCTTACAGCTTTCAGATGATTCCTTATACCTTTTTTGTGATTCCTTATATATATAACATACAAGCATCGTCATTTTGGTAGATTCCTTACAGTTTCCTCATGATTCCTTATACCTTTTGGTTGATTCCTTACAAAAAAAACATGCAAGCTTCATCATGTTGGTATATCCGTTACAGGTTTTTCATGAGTTGATACAGGAAATAGATGGTCTCTTACACCTTTTTGATGAAGCTATACATAAGTCAAGTACATTCCTTAGGGTTTTCTGATGGTTCCTTACAGGAAATAGATAGTCTCTTACACCTTTTTGATGAAGCTATACATAAGTCAAGTACATTCCTTAGAGTTTTCTAATGATTACTTATATGAATTCGGTGGATGCTTACACTTTTTGAATGATACTATATATATGTCAATTTCATTGGGAGCATAAAAATTATTTCGCTTATTCAGAAGCCGCCTACCTGACAGGTTTTCAAAACCTGTCAGGTATAATAAGATGAAAGCAAAAACTTTTATTCTCTCTATAATATGCAAATCATTTTATACACTTGCATCTTTATTATCTTCGCCGTCTTAATAATTTGTAGATGCGTATATATCAGGTGCTTTTATTATTTTGTTTGTCACCCCTTTTTACATGGTCGCAGTCTCATGCTTATGTTTCAGGAAAGGTTGTCGATGAGAACGATGCTCCACTTCAAGGGATAACTGTTCAATTACTCACCAAACAAAAGAGCGCATTAACTGATAGTTTGGGACATTTCAAGATTGCAGTAGCACCGAATAAAAACACAGCAATTATTTTCTCATCTATTGGCAGAGCCACTGTACAAAAAAGCTTCATTGTTGCGAGTGGTAAAACTGAAAAGGTAATTATTCGCCTTCAGCCTAGCATTTCTCAAATGCAGGATGTAGTAGTTAAAGATAATCGGAATCGAAGGGATGCAGGGGCAGTTAGTATTGATGCAAAGCAGGCGATTCTTAATCCCTCACCCAATAGTAATATTGAGAGTTTAATAAAAATATTTGTAGGTAGTAATAATGAACTTACCTCTAACTATTCTGTTCGTGGAGGTAACTACGATGAAAACCTGATGTATGTAAATGACTTTGAAGTTTTTCGTCCTTATTTAGTCAATAGTGGTCAGCAAGAGGGGCTTAGCTTCATTAATCCTGAATTGACGGGAGGGATTAAGTTTTATAATGGAGGGTTTCAATCTAAATATGGGGACAAATTGAGTAGTGTATTGGATATTACCTACCGAAAACCTACAAAATTCGGAGGATCTATTTATACGGGACTACTCGAACAGGGTTTGCATCTTGAAGGGATATCTTCCAATAAAAAGTTCACCTATTTATTTGGAGTCAGAAATAAAACAAATAGAAACCTTTTAAGTAGTCAGGAAACAACGGGGAATTATGTTCCCTCATCTTCCGACTTGCAAACATTGCTTACTTGGCAAGCATCTAACAAATGGCAATTCGATTTATTAGTCAATCTTTCAGCTACTAAATTCACCTTCTTCCCACAATCAAGTCAGTTGACTTCATCAGTTTTTACTGCCCTTTATTCACAAAGTCTAGGGTTAAATATCGACTTTGCAGGACAAGAAAAGGATAGATATAGTACTAATTTTATTGGATTTTCTGCTACACAATCTGTTCGAAAGAACTTGAAACTAAAATGGATGTTAAGTAGTTTTACTGATGTAGAACAACAGAATCAAGATATTTTAGGTGCGTATCTTTTTGGAGAGCGAGATTATACACAAGGGAGTAAAACGTATGGCTCAATAGTTAATCCATTAGGGGCGGGGGTTTATCAAAATTTTAGTAGAGATAATCTTACAATTAATGTTTTAAATGCAGGACATAAAGGAACACTTGAATTGGGCAAAAACTTTATTCAATGGGGGGCAAATGTTGAACAGCAAACAATAACTGATAAAATAAATGAGTGGCAAATGAATGATAGTGCAGGCTATTCATTGCCTTATAATCCTCAAAAAATTGCACTATCCAATGTTTTAAAAAGCAATGAGAATCTAAATGCTACACGTATCAGCGGTTATGTTCAAGATAATATTCAATTTAAAGATAGCAGTGATGTGGTGATGCAGATTGGTGCACGTTACAATTACAATTCTTTAAATAAGGAATTTTTAGTTTCGCCTCGAATCGGAATTTCTTTTAAGCCAAAAAATTGGAAGAAAGATGTCATTATTAAATCATCAATTGGAGTTTATCAACAACCCCCTTTTTATAGAGAATTGCGTGGTTATAATGGCGTAGTTAACGCTAATCTGTTGTCGCAAAAGAGTTGGCAAATAACTACAGGTTTGGATTATAATTTTAGATTGTTTCAACGTCCTGCACGCTTAACAACGGAAGCTTATTTCAAGAGTATGTGGGATGTAATACCTTATGATGTTAATAATGTAAGAGTTCAATATTTTGGACAGAATAATGCTAAAGCTTATGCAATTGGTATTGAAAACAGGTTATATACAGAATTTGTAAAAGATGCAGAAAGTTGGTTGAGTTTTTCAATCATGCAGTCGAAAGAAAAGATCGACAACTTTACGTATAACCAATATACAAATGCTTCAGGTCAGGTAATTTCTGCCGGAATGAAAGATCAAGTTGTTACTGATAGTATTTCTAATAGTGTGGGTTGGATGCGTCGACCTTCTGACAGAAGATTTACTTTAGGTTTCTTTTATCAAGACTATATGAGTAACAATAAGAACTTAAAGTTTTATATGAATACTATTTATGGCAGTAATCTACCTTACAATATTCCTGGAAGTGTCAAATATCGAAATGCATTAACAATTCCAAGTTATATTAGAGTTGATATGGGATTCAGCGCCATGCTTTTAGATGGGGAGAAGCCAACTAAAAGTCATTCTCCTTTTAAAAACTTTAAGAGCATTTGGGCAAGTTTAGAAGTATTTAATGTAATTGATCATGCGAATACAATAAGTTATTTGCTGATTAAGGATTTTCAAAACAACACGTTTGCAATTCCAAATACTTTAACTCCTCGACTTTTGAATCTAAAATTAGTTGCAAGATGGTAAGAAATGGGCATAGGAGGGAAAGAGAAAAAGAGAAAAAGATGTTTAGAAGTAAGTTATTATAAAAAATGAATAAACAGTAACCTTAAACTTCAACCTGTAACTAGCATCCTGCAATTTGCTTATAGTAACTAATATTTTGCAACAAATAATTAGCCTTTTCTATTAATGTATAAATACGGTTTTAATATATTATTGTTCAAGATACTGCTAATTACTTTGTTAGTTATTAGTGAAGTCACTGCACAAAAGGTTCAAAAGCCTATTGACAGCAGCAATAACAAAAATGCTGTTTTAGATATTTCTAATGGTGGACAGGTTGAAAGGGAGTCAATTGTTTTAGCAGGAGAGGATATTAATAAAAAAATCAAGGATAATATTTTTATAAAGGTAGAAACGAGTAAAAAAGAATGCTTTGTCGGAGAGCCTTTATTAGTTCAATACAAACTCTGCACGAGACTACACAGTAATTCAAAAGTTCTTTCGCCCCCTACTTTTTCTGGTTGTAGTGTTATTGAAATGACTTCTTCTGAAGTTAAGGTTGCAGAGGAAAAAATTAATGGTAAGTTTTTCAAAACTTATATTATCCGTAAAGTTCAATTATTCCCCATACAGGAAGGGCGCTTAGCTTTAGGGATTGCAACAGTTGATAATGAAATCAAATTTATTGAACAACATACAAGTAGTAATATTTCAATAAATAAGAAAGCACTTATAATAAACGACTCTACATTTATTAAAGTTAAGCCACTGCCAATTGATACATCTAAATTAGGGTTCTCAGGTGCAGTTGGTAAATTTTTCATGATTGGGAAGGTAAATAAGACTAATGATACCGCTAATAATAACAACCAACTAGAAATTACTATTAGTGGCAATGGGAATTTCATGAGTATTCCTTGTCCCCATATTGCGTGGCCTTCGAATATTCAGCCTTTTGAATCGAGAAGTACTGAATTGCTTGATAAACTCTCATTTCCCATTTTAGGTGAGAAAAAGTTTCTTATCCCCTTTATTTGCCAAAAAGAAGGAGAGGTGATTATTCCTTCGATTGTTTTGAGATATTTTGATCCGGATACTAAGCAATTTACAAATGCTGAAATCGATTCAATTCATATCAAAGTTGCTCCACCTGTTCACATCAATATTGATGCACTATTAAAAGAAGAAGAAAAAACTGAGGATGAGGTTACCCTCATTTTTATAGTGTCTTCAATTGTTTTAGTGATAACAATGATACTTTTTATTGTGTTATGGAAAGCAAAAAAGAAAAAAAGTCTCCGACAATATGAAAAGTTCATTAAATCCGAAAATGCATTATTAAAAGAGAATATAATTGCGGAAGACAAAATCCGAGAATTTGAAATAGATGAAGTCAGTTTGCCTCAAGTGGATTTTAATAAAAAGCTTGTGTTATTATCTGAATTAGCAGATGAGAAAATATTTTTCAGGGACGCAATTGATTTATGTGAAAGCATAATATCTAGTAACTCATGTATTTATGAAGAAGAAGAGCTAAATAAGATTATTGCCCTTTGCAATGAAGCGCTGTATTCATCAGTAAATACAAATAGCTATTTGATTTTTTTGCGAATTGAAAAAGTGTTGAATTAAAAGTGCTGCTTTTATTAGGCTAAAAGATATTGATTTGTTTGTTTAGGTAGTTTTTTAGAATTTCTAGGGATCTTAGTTTGATTAATTGGGTTAGATGTCGAAATATTTTCAAATTATTGATTAGAATCTGAAACCTATTTTTGGGAAAGGTTAATTAAAACACATTCAATCCTTATTTTTGCGACGTTAATTTGAAAAGATAGCATTGATTTGCATCTATTTGTAATTTGTTGATTTTTGTTTTTCAAGTTAACAATGTTATTCTTTCAATAGGAAAGAATTAATATTAAAACTGAATCTCTCTAACATTGCTAGTTTTGTGTTCAATTTAAATTATGAATAAGAAAGCGACTAATATTTTTAAGTACATCATCTTCTTAGGAATTGGTGTTTTCTTAGTTTGGTGGAGTCTCCATAAAATACCTGACAATAAATGGTCTGAATTCAAAACTGCACTAGTAACTGCTAATTTTTGGCTATTAATTCCTGTTTTTTTTATATTGACTACAAGTCATATTCTTAGGGCAATTAGATGGAATACCCTTATGAAACCTATGGGATATCAGCCTCGAATAGTAAATACCTTTTTTGCAGTAATGATCGGTTATCTTGCAAACCTTGCTGTACCCCGATTAGGAGAAGTTTTAAAATGTACATTGCTTTCTAAATATGAGAATGTTCCTGCCGAAAAGTTAGTGGGTACAATCGTAATTGAACGTGCAGTTGATGTAGTTTGCTTAGTTGTTGTTTTTATTTCGGCTTTTGCACTTCAATATGAATTAATTGGTGAATTTGGCAAACAATTACTCTCTAGTCTTTTTTCTAATAATAGTGGAAATTTTTCATGGACAAAAGTCGGCATCGCAATTGGTGTAATTGCAGCGATTATTTTATTTATTAAAGTATGGTTTAAAATCTTTTCCCATTTGAAAATTGTTATTGCACTCGAAAAAATATTTAAAGGTATTTGGGAAGGTCTTACATCAATCAGAAATGTTCAGCAAAAAGGACTCTTTTTGTTTTGTACAGTGGGTATTTGGGTGCTATATATTGCTGGAACTTGGGTAGGTCTGTGTGCAACTCAAAATACTGCCCACTTGGGTTTTGGTGCGGCATTATCTGCATTAGCATTTGCAAGTATTGGTATGATAATTACACCCGGAGGGATAGGGGCTTATGCAATATTCCTTGCTAAAGTTTTAGAAAAAAATGATATACCTTATGAAATTGGATTGGCAAACGGCACACTTCAATGGTTTGCTCAATTCTTAATTGTTGTGATTATGGGCTTTATCTCTGTGGGATTATTACCTTGGTATAATAAAAAGCAATCATTCTAATGAAACAAATTAATGCGATTCAAAATAAAATTTACACTTTATCTGATTTAAAGGCAGTTGTGAATGGGTGGCGGCTAAAAGGAAAAACTATTTCTTTTACAAACGGTTGTTTCGACATTCTCCATGATGGTCATATTTTTTCACTTTCTCAAGCTGCTAAAGAAGCCGATATCTTAATCGTTGGTGTTAATAGTGATGCGAGTACTAAAAGATTGAAGGGAAACGAGCGTCCTGTGAATAATGAACAAAGTAGATCCTTAATTCTAGCTAGTTTGACTATTGTTGATGCAGTAGTAATTTTTGAAGAAGATACTCCACTAAATCTAATTTCTACATTGCTTCCTGATGTGCTTGTAAAAGGAGGCGATTACACAATTGAACAAATTGTCGGCGCAAAGGACGTTATAGCAAATGGAGGTAATGTTATTATTAATCCTATAGTTCAAGGTTTTTCAACAACAGGTATCATTGAAAAAATACGAAAGCTTGGATAAAAGAAATTGAAAATAAGTGCTCTTTTAAGACTAACTAAGTTCTATTTTTATTAATTAACTTTCAATTATTCAAACCCATGTTCAATTGCATATCTAGTAATATCTGCATTAGATGTAATGTGCATTTTCTCTAAAATCCTAGTTCTATAAGTACTGATTGTATTTACACTAAGTGAAAGGTCTTCTGCAATATCAGATAATTTTTTTCCTTTGGCCAATAATTGAAATACTTCCATTTCCCTATCTGAAAGTGTTTTATGTGGTTGATCCATATCTTCGTCAACATGATATTGTATCAGTAATTCCGCAATTTCTGGAGTTACATATTTTTTCCCGTTTAAAATTTGTTCTATAGCCTTAACAAGTTCTTCAGGAGCTGTTTCTTTAGTCAGATATCCTGAAGCGCCTGCTTTAAAAGTCCGTACAGCATAATGTTCAGGGGAATGCACACTTAGTATTAATACAGGAATCTTAGGATAGTTATCCTTTACAAATTTTACAATGTCTAGTCCAGATCTTCCAGGCATTGAGATGTCGGAGATTATTACAGACCAAACTCTATCATCAATTTTTTTTATTATATCAGCACCATCAATTGCTTCTTCAATATATGCATGTGGATAGGCTTCCGTAAGAATCATCTTTAAGCCTTTCCTTACAACACTGTGATCATCACCAATTAAAATATTCATTTTTGTTTTTCTATTATCTAAAAGGTTAGGTGCAAATTCTTAAACCGAACAAAGGCAAACGAATTTATTTTGGCAAAAGTACCTATAAACATAATAGCAAATTTTATTAATGAAAACGAAATAGTGAGTTATTTGTTACGACTTTAGAATTTTTATCACAATGAACCAAATAAATTCTCAAATAATCAAAAAGAGAATATTGATGATCGGAAGTTTCTTTTAATAAAATCTTAAAAGAAACAATACTACTCAGTGGGTTTTACGAAAATAAAAGCATTGGCATTCACTACAAATCACATGTCTTAGTATGAATGGATGTAAATAACCTTTTCACAAATTAGGTATCTCAATAAGAATTTAAAATCCAATTAGTATTGTTTATTCAGCTATAAATGAGAAAAACATAATTACACTGTTTGAATTTGATTGAAATAAATGGGTGCATAAAAGTTTTTCGAGTGGACACGCTGTGAGGCAGACTGCCGAGGTTCGTGTCTCTACGAAATTCTTTAAGCGAAAAGCTTTTATGCACCCAAATAAATCTTAAATGGTTGATATAGTTTTTTTTCCTTGTTCTATTTTGGAATGCCCCACTAGGAAACTTACCCCTTCATCACTCCAATTTTCTTTCCATCCCATTCAGGAAATAATACCCTGTCATTATTTATTTTCAAATGACTATCCGCCACTTCACTAAACACACTCCTGAAATCGGTGGTAACAGGAACGTCCCGACCGTCTTCCAAATTTTCCTTTGCTAATAATGGCATATTTCCATGAACAATTCCACCATTCACATCATTGCCTAACAGGAACAAACAACTTCCACGACCATGATCAGTACCGCCTGTACCGTTTTGCTTTACTGTACGCCCAAACTCGGTCATTGTCATCAAGGTTACATCATCTTGATAAGTAGAAATATCTGCCCAAAAAGCATTGATACAATTGCTTAAATCTCCCACGTTTCTTGCAAAAGCTCCCCCCTCAGTTCCTTGATTATAATGCGTATCCCATCCTCCACATTCGGTAAAGGCCACTTCAAGCCCTACATCCATTTTTATCAACTGCGCAATCTGCTTTAAAGAATTACCTAATTGTGTTTCAGGATATACCGCACCATTTGCAGGCTTATAGTTCTTGGTATTAGCCTTTTGTAACATCTTCACGGCATCAAAACTCTCTTTTCCTGTCCTACTTAATAAATTAGAAGATGTTTGATCGTACAATTCCTCAAAACTCTTAGCCGCCAAATTTGCTGCCAAAGGATTGCCTCGCATCTGAATGGCAAAGTCCTGTAGGTTATTGATCGCTAATGAAGGGTTGTCGCCATAAAAAGATTTAGGCAAGGAACTCGTAATACTTACCGCCTGAAAGGGTGTTGCCCCGTCATGCCCTAACAATCCTACCGCCCTATTCAACCATCCTGTACTCGTACCCTTATTGAAAGGAGTGCCTGCCTCCATATAATCCTGCGCATCAAAGTGTGAACGGGTACTATTCGGCGAACCAACAGCATGAACAATTCCTAATCTCTTTTCCCTAAACAAGGGTTCAAAAGCCTTCATAGTGGGGTGCAAACCAAAACGCCCATCAAGGTCAATCAAGGGCGAATTAGATGAGCCTTTCGCTGCGGTCATGAATAAGTTAGGCCTCGCCAATTTCAGATTATCATCTGTAAAAGGAGTAACCGCCATCAATCCATCCATTGCACCTCGTTGAAAGATGCAGACAAGTTTCTTACTCTTCTTATAAGGAGCAATGATTTTGTTACTATTTGCCGCATTAGCAATAAATGCGGGTACGCCGCCAATCCCTGTAGCAAATAAGGCGAGTGCCCCCGACTTGATGAAACCTCTTCTTGTTGACATGTTCTTCTAAGTTATGAGTGATAAGTTATGAGTGATAAGTTATGAGTTATGAGCGATGAGTTATAAGCGATGAGTGATGAATTGTGAGTTTTTAATTGAACAGAGCTTAATTTTTAACTCATCACTCATAACTAGATTTCACCTTCTTTGAAATTCAGGCGAGCCAATGATAATTCCTGCCACTTGAGATAGCATATTATTATTATTTGCTGCCATACTATTCAAAGATGCTTGTTTATTATTGTTTAATTCATTCTTCTTCGTTGCGTCCTTACTTTTCGAATCATTCTTTACCCCTGAATCCATCATAGTCATCATCATATCGTTGCCCATAGCAGGATGTTCAGGTTCATTTTTAACTGCCTTTCCTGCTGCCGCAATCTTATTGCTTAATTGTGGGTCATTTACTAATGGCATCAATCTATTTACCGTTTCTTTTACATCCCTTTCGGGTAATAATAATTTGCAATAAGTAGTCAAGGCCGCCTCCATACTTTCAGGTTCATGATGATTATTCAATGCCGCTAAGTTGAATGTTAAACCAGGAATCTTCTGATTTGCTAGTGCCAAACCAAAATTCATCCTATTTAATAGCGATCCTGTATTTATCCAATATTGTGCCCTGTCGGGAAATCCTGTAGGTGCTTGATAATGATACATCTTTTCGCCCATTCTGCTTATCCAACTAAATAATTGATAGGGCTGCGTAACCTTTGCATTCAATGCCCTTATTGTACTGATAGTTAATTCGAAAGGAGATTTAATTTTTTCCCTCAATGAATTTTTGCTCCAAAATTCTGGCGATGCTACCATTGTTGTCAATACTTGCCTGATATCGCCATCCTGTTTCAAAAAAGTGGTGGCCATCTTTTCAATTAAATCCTTCGAAGGATTGTCGCTCACAAACCGCACAGCCAATTTCTTACAAATAAAATGAGCCGTAGAATTGTGGTGTGCAAGCATTGTAATTAATTTCTTCCCTTCATCAACGCCCCCTTTCACCGGGAAAGTATTGCCAAGCACCACCTTTTCAGTTTGGTCGTGTTTATTAACAGCAAACATGAAATCGCCATCATGAACATATCCTTGTTCTGTTAATTTCTCAATGCCCACTTTGTCAATCATTTTTTGGATGCCTTGCAAGCCTTGATTGTCATTCATAGGAAAGATTGTCCAACCCGTCAATACCTTTGCAGCATTCGTTACATCTGTTTGTGTATAGCCTCCATCCACACCGAGCGTATGCAATTCCATTATTTCACGCGCATAATTCTCATTCAATCCCTGAAGGTTCTTTAGGTAATTGATTTTATTTCCTAAGTCTTTAAACTTACTTCCTGTATCTCCCTTAGCCCGCATTTGTTGTTGCTGCTGATATAAGTCTTTCAAATTTTTCGCAACCACCTCAGGTCCTTGATTATTCATACTTGCCACACTCCTAAAGTTGTCGAGATAAGTTAACATGGCAGGCGATTTTGCAGTAGCTGCTAATAAATCCTCAAACTTACCCAATGAATTTGGTCTGATGACATCCTTTTCATAGCAAATAACATAATTAGTAGAATTATCTTTCGTAACATCTACATTAAAATGGTTGTACCAAAAGCTCGTCATCACCTCTTGCAATTGATTGTTAGTTGATGCTGAACGAATAATTTTTTGGCCAATCAATTGTCTTACTACTTCCTGTTGCTGTTTGAATCCCCTTTCTTTCATAAAGGAATCAATTTGAGCCTTGTGATTTTTATATTCAAAATGAAGAGCTGAATCTTTTGGAACAACCCCTTCTTTAATAGCCAAATTTATCAATTGACCACTATTCAAATACGTATTAATCAGTTGTTTGTTGTTCAAGTTAAGCGTTTCGTAAGGTGCAAGTGCCACATTTAGCGAATCATCGGGCAGATTTGCGGCTAACTGTTGTTCAAACCATTTTACCAACCCCATCTTTACTACTTCATCAATTTGATTAGGCGTTGTTCCAAAAGTAAAACGACTCAATAAATGTGCTGCTGCCTGTCGTTCAGTGAGTCCTGCCCTTTTAAAAGGAAATTTTAATGAACTTAGGCTATCAGAGCTGTCGTTAATAATGAAAGAAGATAAAACCGGAACTATTCCGATTAGGAAAAATAATATGAATACAACCGAAGAATATTTTTTCATGCCAAACAAATTTATGTACTAACGACTCTTGTTTTAAGTTGCAGTTGACTATGTCAAAGTGACAAAGTTTAAACCGATTAATAGTAGTCTATCCTTCTCACCGATTTTATGTTGCTACTCAATTATTTTTACCACAATTGTCATAAGGTTTTCTCATTGTTTCCCTTGTGTTAAATCCTTCTGAGTAGTAACATTGTTTTTATCTTCTCTGAAATTCAGGCGAACCAATGATGATACCCGTCACCTGATTAATCATCGAATTGCTACCCACTTTCGACTGCATTTGAGTGATTGACGATTCCTCATTTTTGTCCTTTCCTTTCTTTCCTTTTTTTGCATCATTCGTAGTCATCATTTCATCACCGGTCATCGTCTGACCCATTTGTGGTGAAACCGCTTTACCTGCCGCAGCATCCACCTTATCATGAATTTGAGGGTCATTGATGAGTGGTGTCAATCGCTTGACAGTTTCAGTCACATTCCTTTCGGGCATCAATATTTTGCAATAAGTAGTTAAAGCTGCCTCTGTACTTTCAGGTTCATGATTGTTATTGAGTGCCGCCAAATTGAACGTTACGCCAGGAATTCTTTGTGATGCCAAAGCCAAACCAAAATTCATCCTATTCAATAAGGAACCTGTATTAATCCAATATTTCGCCCTATCGGGAAATCCTGTAGGTGCCTGATAATAATATATCCGTTCTCCCATTTTGTTTATCCAATTCGCCAATTGATAAGGTTGTGCTATTCCAGCATTCAAAGCTCTAACTGTACTGACAGTCAATTCAAATGGTGATTTAATTTTTTCCCTAATAGCCTCCTTACTCCAAAATTCAGGTGCATTCACCATCGTCAATATTACCTGTTTGATATCGCCATCGTTATTTAAAAAAGTGTTTGCCATTTTCTCAATTAAGGTAGTAGGTGGATTGTCACAAACAAAATGAACGGCCAATTTCTTGGAAATAAAATGTGCCGTTGACGAATGATGTGCCAACATGTCTAACAGCCTTACTCCTTCTTCATAGCCTTCATTTGCAGGGAACTTCTTACCAAGAATAGTCTTTTCTGTTTTGTCATGTTTATTTGGGGTAAACATAAAGTCACCATCATGTACAAATCCCTGCTGTTTAAGTTTATCCTCACCTACCCGTTCAATTAGTTTTGTCATAAAATCTTTGCCTCCATACATTTCCTGCATCGGAAATATTGTCCATCCTGTCAAGACTTTAGCAGCATTTGTGACATCGCTTTGAGTATAGCCTCCATCAACACCCAAAGTGTGTAGTTCCATTACTTCACGAGCATAATTTTCGTTGAGACCTTGCGCCTTTTGCGACTTCTTTATTTTTTCAATCACATCCTTAAATTGCTGACTCGTGTCGCCACTATTGCGCAATTCAAGTTGTTTGGCATAAAGTTCCCGCAATCGTTTGGCCCCCGCTTCATTTGCCACAGAACCCGATTCGTTAGCCACACTCCTGAAGTTATCCAAATAAGTAAGCATTGCCGGCGACTTAGCTGTTGCCAATAAGATCGAGCCAAACTTTCCTAAGGCATTAGGACGTATTTCATTTTTTTCATAACAGGTAACAAAATGAATACAATCTTTTTTGGTCAGGGAAACATTAAAATGATTGAACCAAAAACCCGTCATTACCTCCTGCAACTGATTATTTGAATAGGCAGCACGCAAAATCTTTTGATTAATCAATTGTCTGATTAATTCTCTTTCAGGTTTCAAGCCATTTGCCTTCATATAAGCTTCTAACTGTGCCCGATTTGCTTTTTTATCAAATTGTCCGGTATCCTTTTCAAGTTTCCCTTCCTTTATTGCCTTCCTCAAAATTTGTTGGTTATTGCGGGGAAATGTATTTACAATTTCTTTATTTTTCATGGACAAAGTTTCATAATCGCTTAACATCGCATTTAAGGAATCATCGGGTTGATTCGCTTGTAGTTGTTGCTGCAACCAATTTTCCAAACCCATCTTCACCACTTCGTCTATTTGGTTAGGAGTAGCCCCGTAAGTAAAACGACTCAACAGATGTGCAGCTGCTTGACGTTCGGATAGTCCTGCCTTTTTATAGGGAAACTTTATGATTGGATTATTAGAGTTACTATCAGTACTAGTAAAAGAAGATAGAAAAGGTATTGCTCCTATAAATAAAAGAAATAGTAATATGACCGATGAAATCTTTTTCATAACAATGCAATTGAGTGTTGTTTGATGTTGTTGTTGACTAATTCAAAGTAACAAGGTTTAAATTGAATTATTTCAGTATCCGAATAAACCGATTCATCTAAGTGTACTTTCCACTAACTCCGCCAAATCGGTTTATGGCAAATTCAGCTATTGACCGCTGAAACAAAAATGATGAATACGATGAATGTTAAGCTTTATGATTTTGCTAGAACTAAACTAAATCTCAGTGAATCTGATGCAAAGGAGTTTATACAGACAATTGATGAAGTGGTTATAGAGGATATAAAAGCAGTTACAAATGAGTATAAAAGTTTGTGGAAAGATGACTTTTATACACTTGATAGAAGAATATTAGAATCGAAAAATGATATGTACAAGGCGATGTTTGTAACTAGTCTAGTATAATTCTTAGCTATCATGGGAGGCGTTTTAGCAATAGGAAAAATGATGAAATAGATAACAATCAAAGCGAAAGATCACTCTTTCTTCATATAAAAAAGCCCTATCAGAATTTATTCCTGACAGGGCTTTTTCTTTTTTTGCAAGCAATTATTAATGTCTTTGTAAATAAACCACTTTTGTTTGTAGATACTCTTCCATACCATGTTTGCCATCCGCACCACCGATGCCCGATTTGCGCCATCCTGCATGGAATCCTTGCATTCCTTCAAAATGTTCCCTATTCACATACACTTCTCCGAACTTCAATTGCTCGATACCATACTGTACCTTATTAATGTTTTCAGAGAAAATAGAAGAAGTTAACCCATATTGACAATCGTTAGCATTTGCAATCGCCTCATCTAATGAATCAAACGGCATAACAGGTAAAACTGGACCGAAGATTTCATCCTGAATGATTTCAGAATCTTGTGTGCAACCTGTAATCAATGTTGGTTCGTAATAATAACCCTTACCAAAAGCACCGTTTGGATTTCCACCAAGCAGAATATCTGCACCCGCAGCTTTTGCACGTTTCACCATGCCATCAATCTTGATGACCTGATCTTTTGAAACCTGACTACTCATCTCTGGATTTCCTGTATCAAAAGCATCGCCTACCTTCACTTTCTTAAAGCGGGCAATTAATCTCTCCATAAATGGTTCATAAATCTTCCTATCCACATACACTCTTTCCGCACAGTTACATACTTGTCCACTGAAAATAATTCTCGAATTTGTCACACCTTCAATTGCCACATCCAAATCAGCGTCATCACAAACAATTACTGGAGCCTTACCGCCTAATTCGAGAGATACTTTAGTAATATGTTCAGCACTTGAAGAGATAATCTGACGACCGGCCTCTAGGCTACCTGTCAAACTAACAATGCCAGTAATTGGACTCTTCACTAACGCATCTCCGATCAAACTTCCACTTCCACATACAAAATTTACTACCCCTTTTGGTAATCCTACGCTTTGCAACATCGTCGTAAACTCCATAATGGTATTTGGTGCGATAGAACTTGGCTTGATAACAATTGTATTTCCTGTTACCAAAGCAGGTGCCACCTTACGCGCCATTACAAAGAATGGAAAATTCCAAGGACAAATCCCTACTGCAACCCCGATTGGGCATTTATGTAAGAAAATTTGTTCTCCTTTTCTGTCGCTCTGAATAATTTCACCTTCAATTCTTCTTGCCCATGCAGCGTTGTAGTCAAAATAAGTTGCCGTAAAGTCAATTTCCACTTGAGCCAAACCAATCACCTTGGCTTGTTCGCTTGCAAGTGTCCGTGCAAGATGTTCTCGGTTTGCCCTGATTACATCTGCCATTTTGTTCAGATAGCCTGCTCTTTCTGCGGCTGTCAATGCTTCCCAAGCTGGCTGTGCAGCCTTAGCAGCTTCCAATGCTTTTTCTGCATCTGCATTACTACCCTTTGGTATGGTAGAAATTACTTCTTCAGTGCATGGATTGATCACTTCAATCACATCGGTTGAAGTTGAAGAAACTAGTTCTCCATTGATGTACTGTTTGTACGATTTAACACTACTCATGTTGTTTTATTTTAAAGTAAAAGAATAGACGCTTTTTTGAGTAATATGTTTTAAGTTGTACGTTTTAAGTATTAGGTTGTAAGTAAAAGGCAGCAATTAATTCAACTAGCGATTAACGTATAACGTACAACTTATTACTTACAACTTCATATTGTGTTTCCCACTCTAATTTTTCTGTTGGCAAATAAGTTTTTGTCTCAACCGAATTTCTCATCACCTCCCTGATATCATCAAAAGAGGAAAGTTCTTTCATAGCTAATGCCTGTACCAATATATTGCCTGATGCAGTTGCTTCTACAGGGCCTGCAATAACAGGAAGTTGAGTCGCATTTGCTGTCAATTGACAAAGTAAGTGATTCTTTGTACCTCCTCCGATTGCATGAATAGCCTTAATTTCGAAAGATGCATGACGAGCTAATTTATCCAAAGTAAACCTGTATTTCATCGCAAGACTTTCGAAAATACATCTTGCCCATTCGCCATAAGTCTGAGGAATTGATTGATTGGTTTTTATAAGATAATTGGTAATCATTGTTACCATGTCACCTGCTTGTTTGAAATCGTCGGCATCGCAATCAATGAATCTTTCAAATGGCTTTGCCAATAAAACCTCTGCATCTATCTGAGCATAAGTTACTTTCTGTCCTTGCTTTTCCCATGATTGAATACATTGTTCTATTAACCAAAAGCCTGTAATGTTTTTCAGGAAACGAATCGTTCCATTTACGCCGCCTTCATTTGTAAAGGAATCAGCAAAAGTTTCTTCATTGATGATTGGTTGTGCAGATTCAATACCCATCAATGACCATGTTCCCAAACTTAAGTAGGCAAATTCACTCCCTTTTGCAGGAATTGCAGCAACTGCAGATGCTGTGTCATGAGAGGCAACGGCAATTACTGGAATTGAAGGAACATTGAGATGCTGTGAAAGTTGTGGAGTTAGTGTTCCTACTGTTTCTCCAGGGAATACAATCTTTGAAAATAAATCTTTTCCTATGCCAAGCTTAGAAAGCAAAAAGCTATCCCAATCTCGTTCCTTGCAATTCAATAAAGAAGAGGTGGAGGCAATAGTGTATTCGTTCAAATAGACGCCTGTTAATAAGTAGTTTAATAAGTCGGGTACAAACAATAGTTTCTTTGCATTCGTAAATGTATTGGTCTTTAGCTTTTTCTGAGCAAATAATTGAAATATAGAATTTAATTGCATGGTCTGAATGCCTGCAATTGAGTACAATTCACTGATTGGCATTATTTCATTGGACAATTGTTCTACTGCACCGTCAGAGATGGAATCCCGATAAATATAAGGAAGTCCTGTTAGGTAGCCATCTTCATTTATCAATCCAAAGTCAACGCCCCATGTGTCAATGCCAATAGATTGAATGGCAAAACCTTTTTGTGTGGCAAATTGAATGCTATTTAATATCTCATCAAATAGCTTGTAGATATTCCAAAATAGATGTCCATTTACAGGTACAAAGGCGTTGGAAAAACGATTGACCTCTACCGTTTCCAATTTTCCATTTTCTAAAAAGCCTACAATACCCCGACCACTTGTAGCGCCTAAATCAATCGCTAGATAACATTTTTTCATACGCATTCTTTTAAAGAAATATGAAGTATGAAATAACATACTTCATATTTATATTTAAAAACTTATTTTCCAAAGTCCTTATAAACAATCATCAATTCCTCCATTTCAGCATCAGTCAATCCTGTTGGTTCAAAACCTGCTGCCTTGCATTGCAAGTACATACCTGCTGATTTGTTTAATACATCAATTACATCAAATGCTTGAGTTAAAGATCTACCTACAGCAAAAGCCCCATGTTTTTGCCAAAGTATGGTATTCTTAGTCGCCAATTTCTCAATTGTAGCATTTGCAATCTTAGTATTGCCAGGAATCTGATAAGGGATGAAACCCATGCCTGTAGGAGCAAATACTACAGTTTCAGGGTGCATTTTCCAAAGAGTCTTGTTGATAATTTCCTCAGTAATCATTTCAGGATGATGAGAGAAACTAATCAAATCGGATGGATGTGTATGAAGAATAGTATTGTAGCCCGGTTTCGTTTCCTTCAATACACCATGACATGCCAAATGCGTAGGTAACTCGGATGTGGGCCTGATTGCTTTACCAAAAGATGTAAAATAGATTTTGTAAGAAATGCCGTCAGCACCTACTCCTACAATCATCGTATGTTCTTTTGGTTGTTTGGAGATTTCTCTCATCCGATGACCTGTACCTGTTATTAATACAAATTCATTTGCTAATGCAGGAATTGGTGAAGGCAATACCAGATCTTCCAAAACTGAAAAGTCTTTAAATGTTTCTTCTGAAACATCAGATAACCTGATTGAGATGTTTCCTGCATTTAATTCTGCCCATCCGCGCTGCCACAGATATCCTGAAATTTCGGATAACTCTACATAAAGTGGCTCTAAAATTGAAATGTTACTCATAATCGAACGTTTGATTAGCCTTTAAAGGCCGTTAAATAAATATTTTTAATATCATTAATTGTTACTTCTTTAGGATTTCCCCCTGTACAAACATCATTCATTGCTTGTGCCGCTAATTTATCGATGTCTTCCACCTTAAACTTTGTGTCTTTCAAGGAGGGGATCTTTAATTTAACTGCCATTTCCTTCAATGTCTCAATAGCTAGTTTGCCTGCCTCGTTAACCGAAAGTCCTGTAATATCTTTTCCCAAAGCCTGTGCGATTAAGGCAAATTTCTCAGGACACGCATCAAAATTGAATGCCTCAACATAAGGAAGAAGAATTGCATTCGCTACTCCATGTGGCAAATCATATTCCGATCCTAATTGATGTGCCATCGAATGCACGATACCCAATCCACAATTGGAAAAAGAAAGACCTGCTATATAGGAAGCCCAAGCCATCTTGGAACGTCCCTCTATATTTTGACCATCAAAAACGGCTGTTTCTATTGATTCACCGATCAATTTGATAGCCTCTAATGACAGTGCATCTGACAAACGAAATGCTCCCTTAGTTATAAAAGATTCGATTGCATGTGTCAGAGCATCCATTCCCGTTGCTGCTGTTAATCCCGCAGGCTTTGCTAGCATCAATTCAGGGTCATTTACTGCAACTGAAGCTAAACAGTTTGGATCAACCATCACCATCTTTATCTTCCTTTCTTCATCAGAAATTACATAATTGATGGTAACCTCAGAAGCCGTTCCTGCAGTAGTGTTCACTGCAATAATTGGAACAGACTTAAAGCGGGATTTCCCAATACCTTCAAAATCTACAATGTTTCCACCATTTGTTTCCAACAAACCAATTGCCTTTGCTGCATCTTGTGGTGAACCACCTCCAATTGACAGGATACCTGTGCAATTTTCTGATTTATACAACTCTAACCCATGATTCACATTTGCCACAGTCGGATTCGGCTTCACATCGTCATAAACTACATAATCAATCTTTGCCTCGTCAAGCAAGTCAGTAACCTTACTCACTACACCAATTGAACGTAACACCTTGTCTGTTACTACCAATACCTTAGTGATTTTTAAACTACGAATCTCAGTAACAACCTCCTTAATTGCTCCCGGGCCAATCAAGTTAATTGCGGGCCAATAAATTCTGCGATAATCTTCCATGTTTTACTTTTAAATATACTTTAGATTTGAAAAATGATTAATCAACACTGTTTTTGGATGTTTCTAATCACTAATACTTCTAAAAATATTTGCTTGCGCATGTAGAAGTTCTTCGCTTGACTTGTTTCATTGGTTTCCGAAACAAGTCTGAAATATTTGAGATGCAAAGTAAAATTCAATAAATCTATTCGCATCCTGACGCACCCTGAGTTGTCTAAAACTTAGTGAGATGCCACCACATTCACTTCAGTATCGTACAAATCCCCTTTTGGTTTCGACCCGATAAATGCATAGTATAATATATATACATAACTTACAAATGGAATCGTCATTGCAATAGCCATACTTTGTGTTTTATCGGAAATTAATCCCATCAGCGGAGTCCAAATTGCTCCACCAATGATGGCCATGATGATCATAGATGCGCCTAATTTGGTATGTGGCCCCAAACCCTTGATGCCAAGTGCAAATATGGTAGGGAACATCAGCGACATGAAGAAACTTGACAATACTAATGCCCATGCGCCCAAAAATCCTGGCATTAAAATAGCCACGGCAACCATCGCTAAGTTGATAAGCGTATAGATGCCCATTAGCTTATTAGGAGCAAAAACCCGCATCAAAGCAGTGGCAACAAATCTACCTACTCCAAAAGCCAATAATGAAATAAATAAATACAATCCTGCCTCTTTTTCGGGCTTGTGCATATAGTCCTTTACATATTGAATCATAAAACTCCAAGTCCCTACTTGTGCACCTACATAAAAGAATTGCGCTAATACTCCTTGCAAGAAATGTGGATATTTGAACAATGCGGAAACCTTTCCATGTTCTCCTTCGTGTGATGTCTTTTTATCGACAGGAAATTTTATCTTCCATAAGAGTAATGCCCAAAGGAAAATAACCGACCCTATCACTAAATAAGGTGGTACAACCCTCAATATCTCAGTATGTAAATAGGGTTTGTAAGTTCCTGCTTGTTTCATAGCCTCCACTTCTGCAGTAGGTAATTCCTTCCCGGAAAATATAAAGAAGGTGCCAATCAATACGCCCGACATCGCACCTAAAGGATTAAATGCCTGAGAAAGATTGAGCCTTTGTGCAGCAGTTTCAGGATCTCCCAAAACTGAAATAAAGGAGTTTGACCCGGTTTCAAGAAAAGCAAGTCCTGTTGCAATCACAAAAAGTGCTGTCAAGAAAAATACATAACTACCTAACACGGCAGCAGGCCAAAACAGATAACACCCTGTTCCAAAAAGGAGTAATCCGATAATCAGCCCTGTCTTATAATCGTATTTATCCATAATCATGGCAGCTGGCATTGCTAAAAGGAAATAACCTAGATAAAAGGCGGATTGTACCAAGCCTGCCTGAAGTCTATTCAGTTCGAACGACTTCATAAACTGTGGTATCAGGATGTCGTTCAAATTGTTAGGTAATGCCCACAAATAAAACAGGGCGGTCACCAAGATAAATGGGATAATTGTTTCTTTACTGACTACTTTATGTTGACTCATTTTACTTTATTTTATTTTTACCACAATGTTCACAAGGGTTACTACAAGGAACACTAAGCTTTTATTTTCTTACCACAATGTTCACAAGGGAATTACAAGGAACACTAAGGTTTTATTTGTTTTACCACTAGGTTCACAAGGAAAAAACTATGAACACTAAGTATTATTTTTTATTTACCACTAAGTTCACAAGGAAGAAACTACGAAAACTAAGTATTATTTTTATTTACCACTAAGTTCGCAAGGAAGAATCAAAGGAAACTAAGTTATTTAATACAAAATATACCTTGTGTTCCTTGTATTTTATCCTTTTTTTCATTGTGGTAAATTCTTTTTTATAAATAATCCTTGTGTTCCTTGTGATTTTTCCTTGTGATCCTCGTGGTAAAAAACTATTTATACAATGAACCGTAATTGGCACAAGCACGGAAATCTGCACCCTCTGATTCCTGACCAAATGCAGACCATGCACTAGGACGGAAAATCTTATTCTCATCCACATTATGCATACAAACAGGAATACGAAGCATTGATGCCAACGTAATCAAGTCCGCACCAATATGTCCATAACTGATTGCACCATGATTTGCACCCCAATTTGCCATTACAGAATAAATATCCTTGAAGGCACCCTTGCCTGTAACATTTGGCACAAACCAAGTGGTAGGCCATGTTTCGTTGGTACGCTTATTGATTTTATCATGTACATCAGCAGGAATATCAACACTATAACCCTCAGCCAATTGCAAAACAGGCCCTTGACCCTTTACCAAATTGATTCTTGCCATTGTCATCGGCATGCCACCTTTAGAGAGGTATTCTGAAGAGAAACCACCTCCACGGAAGTATTCTGTAACTGCAGGATACCAGGTAGTAGCATCCAAACAAGCCTTTGCTTCCTCGGCAGTGATGTCGTAATAAGGTTTCATACCAGGTTTGCCATCAATGTTTTGTTGACCTGTACCATCTAAGGTAGCAGAACCTGAATTAATCAAGTGCAGCAATCCATTCGCAGCATCACCTTCCAATTTTCTTCCTGCCACTTTTTCTAGTGCATTCGGACTCCAATAGGTTCTGACATCAGCAAATATCTGAGCCGTATTCGTCAATAAATGACCAAACAACATCGTTACGCCGTTCAATGCATCGTTTTCTGTAGCCACCATATATGCTTGACGGATACCATTCCAATCGAACGATGAATTTAGGATTGCTTCCAAGAAATCACCATTAGGAGAGTGGTCAGT
>CANCPA010000034.1 GCA_947379895.1 Chitinophagaceae bacterium
TTTATTTCTTTTTGATGGCACAAAGGAGAGGGCAATATGATAAAAATATTCATCCTTTATCAAAAGGCATGCAGGTGCTCATTAAAGATCATGCAAAAAAATATACGGTAGGCATACACCCTTCTTGGCAAAGTGGGGATTCTGAAAACATACTATCATCTGAAATAGATTCGCTAAGGAAGACAATTGAAGGGAATTGTACAATTAGTAGGCAGCACTATATTAGAATGGCACTTCCTAAAACGTATCGACTGCTAATAAAAGAGGGAATCAAAGAGGATCAGTCAATGGGTTATGGCAGTATCAATGGGTTTAGGGCTTCGGTAGCATCTCCTTTTTATTGGTATGATTTGGAGAAAGAAGAAATTACCAATTTATTGATTCGTCCTTTCTGTTTTATGGATGCGAATTGTTATTTCGAGCAACATCTTTCTGCAGAAGAAGCAGGGGAGGAGTTACAATATTATTATAGGGTTGTAAAAAAAGTAGGTGGTCAATTAATTACGATATTCCATAACCATTTTCTGACAGACCAACCACAATGGAAACCGTGGAAGGAAATGTATGAACGTTTTTTGCGAAAGATGAGTAATGAAATATGAGTGATGAGATATGAGTGATGAGTCCAATACGATAAGTCAAATTTCGTTCCTATGCAGAAGATTTTACCACAAAGAAATCAAAGGGAAACAAGGGTCACAAAGTTTTATATCTAATTTGATCAGATTAAGCAAATGTAGATAGCTTAAATCCTTGTGTTTCGGTGTGAATGCCATTGTGTTCCTTGTGGTAAAAGCTCTTAAGTAGGAATCAAATTTCAAAACTCATAATCCATCACTTATCACTCATCATTCTTTATACTGCCTTGCTGAAACGTCCCTGATTAGTTAAATCAGTAAGCCACCGGATGTCAAAAGCTTTACAAATATTTCTTACAAAATGAAAACCTGCTTTAGTAATTTCTATCTTATCATCGGCATAGGTTAATAAACCATCTTTTTCCATTTCAAGTAATAAAGGAATGGAATATTCATTCAACAAATCTCTAAAGTCGTCCTTGAAAGTAGTGGTTCCCCTACAAATTGTATCTAAGATATATTGTTTAAATACTAGGTCAGATTCATCCATAAAATATCCCTTGATTACGGGTATTTCATTTTTTTCTATTGCCTGATAATAAGATTCTAATTCCTTATAGTTTTGAGCATAAGCGACTCCAATATCGCTGATAGCAGAAACGCCTAGCCCAATTAAAGCCTTCGTATTTGTATCAGTATAACCCATAAAATTGCGATGAAGCTTACCATTCATGCGCGCTTTATACAATTCGTCGCTAGGTAAAGAGAAGTGATCCATGCCAATATCTGTATATCCCGCCTCTGCAAACATTACCTTGCCTGTTGTATATAATTTAGTCTTTAATCCTGCATCGGGTAGATCGCCTTCGTCAAAAAGGCGTTGAACTTTTTGTTTCCATGGAACGTGAGCATAACTATAAAAGGCTACCCTGTCGGGTTGAATTTCAATGGCCTCACGGATTGTATTTTCCATACTCTCCACTGTTTGAAACGGGAGACCATAAATTAAATCGAAATTAACAGACGTAAACCCAATTCTTCGAGCGGCTTCAGTTGCTTTTCGAACATTTTCTGTAGGTTGAAAACGATTTATAGCATTTTGAACAACAGGGTCGGTATCTTGTACTCCATAGCTAATTCGTCGGAATCCTAAATTATATAATGTTTGTAAATGTTCCTCAGTGGTATTATTTGGATGTCCTTCGATACTATAAGCATAATCTTCGGTAATAGTGGCGCCCTCGACGATTCCATTAATCAATTTTTCTAAATTCTCAGGAGAAAAGAATGTGGGCGTTCCGCCACCAAGATGAATCGATTGAATTAACGGAGGCGTACTCATTAAATTTTTATAGAGGCTCCATTCCTTTAAAATGGTTTCAATGTATTTTTCTTCTACAGAGTGATTTGTCGTAATTCTTTTGTTGCAAGCACAGTAAGTACACAAAGATTCACAAAAAGGTAAATGAATATAAAGGCTTAATCCTTCCGAATTTTCACTGTTTTTGATAAAATGTTTCTGAAAAGTCTCTTTCCACAAAAAATTATTTTCCCAATCTTTCCAAAACGGAACTGTCGGGTAACTTGTATAACGTGGAACAGATTGGTTATATTTTGCAATTAAGTTGTCGTAATGAAACATATGTGAATAATCTTGCGCAAAAATAGCTACTTCTGTCACACCTTCATAAAATACTTGTCATTCGCTCCAATGATTTTAATCATGTGGCATTATCAAATAAAAAAATATTTTTACTACCTGACAAAAGTCATCTTTTATTTCGTTTCAATTGTGCAATTTCGAGTTTGAAATGAAAGGCTTATTTAGTAAAAAGCAAGAACAAAAAATGAAAGTTATTATATCAAGGGATAGGTATTTAGAGGAGATTAAGCAGGAATTCAACAATGCTTTCCCGTATCTTAAATTAGATTTTAAGATGCCGGAAAATATTGCAACAAGGAGTTTCAGGCCTAAGACACCTACTAGCCAATTAAAAGTTGGGGATTTATTAAAAGATAATCCTGAAGGAGTTATTATCATTAACGAAAATAATTCTATTAAACAGATCGCTCAAAAATTTGCAGACCATTTTGGTTTGATTACACATTTTTTCAGGAAAAGTGGAAATATGTGGCTCGAAATTAAAATGACAAGCGATTGGACTTTAAAGCAACAAAATGAAAGTGGTATGGAAGTTTATTAAAAGTAGAATTTTTAATTTGCGAATTAGGATAAAAAAAGGGGAACGATTATAAAATCTGTTCCCCTTTTTCATTTAGTTAATAACTCATCTCATTCAATTTATCTACATCAACAATGTAAATTCTACCTGCTCTTATTTCGATCAAACCCTCTAATTTAAAATCGCTCAGTGTTCGAATTAGTGATTCTGTTGCAGTTCCAACATATCGGGCAATATCATCCCTTGAAATCTCAAGTGTTTGACCTGATCTGTCCTTATTAAATTTATGATGAATGTCTAATATAGCTTTTGCCACTCGTTTACGTAAAGAATTATAGGCAAGATTTAATAATCGAGCTTCTTTTTCCTGCATGTCGGCAGTAATCAACTTTATAAACTTAGAGGCAATGCCAATATCATTGTATACTAATTGTACAAATTCATCCCGTGGAATAATCGCTACTTCCGAATCTTTCAATGCAAGAGTAGAATCTTCGTAATTAGTTTCTTCCAAGATTGGTACATAACCTATAAAGTCGCCGGGACCATAAAAATTGGTGATATATTCTTTGCCATCCTCATTGGTTTGATAGCCTTTTAATTGCCCACTCTTTAAAAAATAGAGATACTTTGGGCGCTTTCCCTGTGTATAAAGTAGTTGTTTTTTGAAAACAAGGTGAGTGTCATAAGACTCTAAATCCATTTTTAACAGACCAGAATTGTGCAGTTGCTTAATCAACTCATTTACGCCCTTATTGTCACTTTCATATTTCTTTTGAAGAATTTCGTGTTTCTTCAGTCTAGTTTCAATGGCACTTAGTAATTCATAATCATCAAAGGGTTTTGAAATATAATCATCAGCACCCATATCCATACCTTTTCTAAAATCACTTCTTTCAGCTTTAGCAGTCAAAAATACAAATGGTATATGTTGCGTCTCGGTATTTTTTTTCAATAAATGTAATACACCATATCCATCGAGTTCGGGCATCATGATATCACATATAATCAAATCGGGTCTTTCGGCAATTGCTACTTCAACCCCTTTTCTGCCATCGGGCGCAAGTAATGTTTTGTAGCCATCTAATGAAAGAATTTCAGCTATATTCTCTCTAATATCTTTGTGATCATCAATAATAAGTATTTTGTACTGCATAATTTTAAGTTGAAATAAAGATAGGGTTTGATTCTATTTTAAATTATTGTATTCATGTAAAATTCGATTAACCCTCATTTATTGCGTTAATTTTTGATAAAAATAAATGATTTTGCAATATTAAGATTGATATTGAATAGAAATCCTGATAATTATCAATATTTTAAATAACTGTAGTTAATCATTATTAGCTAAAAACTTCGGTATTTTGATGCCTTAATAAAAAGCAACATGTCAATAACAGCAATTAATACAAAACTGTGTTCTCATTGTGGAGAAGAATGTACCTCGGAACAGCTTACTTTTCAGGATAAAAATTTCTGCTGTCAAGGGTGCAAAATGGTGTATCAAATCATTAATGAAACAGGACTTTGTGATTACTATGAATTAAATGAAAACCCTGGTATCAGCCAAAAAGTTATTGCAAGAAAAGATAAGTTTGCTTTTCTAGAAGATAAATCAATACAACAGCAGTTAGTTACTTTTAGTGATGAAACACAAACACATATAAATTTCTACTTGCCACAAATGCATTGTAGTTCTTGTTTGTATGTACTTGAAAACTTACATAAGATTAATAAAAGCATTATTTCTTCTTCTGTAAATTTTACGGCGAGGGAAGTAAATGTCATCTTTAATAAGGGAATTACGCTGAGAGAGGTTGCAGAATTGCTGACATCTATTGGTTATGAACCCTATATAAGCCTGAACAATTTGCAAATTAAAAAGCCGAAGGTAAATAAGCAAATGATTTATCAGTTGGGAGTTGCAGGCTTTTGCTTTGGTAATGTGATGTTGTTAAGTTTTCCCGAATATCTTGGGCTAAATAGTATTGATTACAACCTTCAGAATGCTTTTAGGACTTTGAGTGTTTTATTGGCACTCCCTGTATTTTTTTATAGTTCACAGCCGTTTTATATTTCAGCATGGAAGGGGCTGTCAAATAAATTCCTAAATATTGATGCACCTATTGCTTTGGCAATTATTGTAACTTTTGTAAGGAGTGTATATGAGGTAGTATCGGGTCAAGGTTCAGGGTATTTCGATTCTATGACAGGTATCGTTTTCTTCATGTTAATTGGGCGTGTATTGCAAGATAAAACCTATCAGCAACTTTCATTTGAAAGAGACTATACTTCCTATTTTCCTATAGCTGTAAGTGTAATTAAGGATGGAATTGAAATTCCGACACCTTTACCAAAAATAAAGTTGAGCGACACTCTAATTATTCATAATGAAGAATTAATTCCTGCCGACGGCTTGCTTACTAAGGGAAAGGCCTTGATAGACTATAGTTTTGTGACAGGAGAATCGATCCCTGTTTTAAAGGAAATGGGTGAAATTGTATATGCCGGAGGTAAGCAAATGGGTGGAAATATTGAGATTTTGGTAATGAAAGAAGTTTCACAAAGCTATCTCACAAGTCTTTGGACAAAATCGGAAATTGTTATTGATAAAGAAGAAGTAGCACCTTCGTTTGTTCACTTACTGAGTCGCTATTTTACTTATATCGTATTGGCCACAGCAATTACTACTGCTACTTATTGGTGGTTTCATGACCCTTCAAAAATCTGGACAGCTTCAACAGCAATTTTAATTATAGCTTGTCCTTGTGCATTATTGCTTTCTAGTACGTTTACTAATGGGAATGTGTTGACGATATTGAGTAATAATCATTTTTATTTACGAAGTGCTCAAGTAATTGAGGCTATTGCTAAAATTAATCACATTGTTTTTGATAAAACTGGAACACTTACAACCACACAGGAACAAGAAGTTAGTTATCAGGGTGAGGAATTAACTGAGCATCAAATGGCTTGTTTAGCACAATTAGCAGCTCAATCTAATCATCCATTAAATAAGATGTTAGTAAAACATCTAAATATTAAATTGTTTACAAGTAATATTCAGGGATTTAAAGAGCATACAGGCAAGGGAATTGAGGGATATATTGGGGATGGATTTTATTCGATTGGTTCCTATAGTTTCATTTCAGGAAAAAATCAGAAGGATACTGATGTAACTAATGTTTATGTTTCAATGGAGGGACACATATTAGGTAAATTTATTTTTCATAATCATTATCGTAAGGATATCTCTTCACTTATAAAGGATTTGCAACCTAAATACAATCTTTCAGTTATTTCAGGGGATAATGCAGGGGAGGAAAATAATTTGAGAGAACTAGTAGGAGATAAGGCAACATTATTATTTCATCAACAACCCGAAGATAAGTTGAAGTACATTGAAAAATTACAACAATCCGGTAAAAGAGTATTGATGATTGGCGATGGACTGAACGATGCAGGGGCTTTACGAATGAGTAATGCAGGAATTGCGGTTGCTGAAGATTGTAATAATTTTACGCCTGCTAGTGATGCAATTATTGAAGCTAAGCAATTACCTAACCTAAATAAGTTCATTACAATGTGCAAAGCAAATAAGCGTATTGTAATAGTCAGCTTTGTTTTATCCATAATATATAATCTTATAGGAATATTCTTTTCAGTGCAAGGAGTCCTATCGCCGATGATTGCGGCAATATTGATGCCTTCAAGTTCATTAACCATACTTTTGGTAACTTTTGGAAGTAGCAATCTTGTTGCGAAGTGGTTGGGACTAAAGAGGGGATAGTTTGAAATTAATTGATAATAAAAGGCCTTCGCTCATTGCGAGGGCTTTGTATTATTTGAAAACACTGAAATGTTACTTTACCTACTTTTAATTTTGTCTTGTTGAAATATAATAGTGACGCTCAATAATGTCTTTCTTAAACCATGCCAATTCTTCTTTGCTTAATGCCATCTCTTTAGATTCTGTAGTTATTTGAATTCGTTTGCCTGAAACAGGAATTGTTAGTGGCATATTGAATCCATCTATGCAATTAGTCCAATTTATACTAATGCGTCCTTCTGCTTTTTTAATATTATAATGGAGTGTAGGAATTTGAATAGTCCTTAAATATTGATCAAAGACTTTTCTGAAATCAATGTTAGCCTTTTGAGTTATATAAGTCTCAATCTGTTGTGTTGATACCGTTTGATGATAAAACGTAGTATTCAGTCCTCTCAATATTTTTCTAAATAAGGTATCATTATTAATGATATTTCTGATTATGTGAATCATATTTGCCCCCTTATAGTAAATGTCTCCACTTCCTTCTTTATTCACTCCATAAGGTCCAATCATCGGTTTGTCGTTCAATATTCTTTTTCTTAGACCAAAGCAATAATCATTGCCTGCTTCTATGCCAAATAACCATTGAGTATAAAGTACTTCTGAGTACATTGTAAATCCCTCGTGTATCCATAAATCAGCAATGTCATTTGCTGTAATGCTGTTTCCAAACCACTCATGACCACTTTCATGGACAATTATAAAATCCCATTTTTTTCCCCATCCACTACTACTCAAGTCGGTACCCTTATAGCCATTTTGAAACCCATTCCCATATCCAATTGCACTCTGATGTTCCATACCTAAATAGGGAGCTTCAATAAGTTTGTAGCTGTCGTTGTAAAATGGGTATTTGCCAAACCAATATTCAAAGCAATGAATCATTGGTTTTACTTGAACAAACTGCTTTTTAGCTTTTTCAAGGTTGTATTTCAACACCCAATAACTAAGATTTAGTTTGCCATCTTCTCCCAAAATAGTATCCCTGAAGTTTGCATATTTTCCTATATATGGAACGATGTTGTAATTGTTAATTGGATTTCTAACATGCCAATTAGTATTAGCTGATTTATTTTCTTTCAAATTTATTGGTGGAGAAATAGTGTTAATATATCTGTCAGTTTTTTCGCAAATTCCATTACTGACACATATTAATGAATCAGGCAATTGAATTTGAATCGTAGCGCCAAAATCTGGTTTATCACCCTGCATGTCCTTGCATGGATACCAACTACTAGCCCCTAATTCCTGACAAGCCACACTTATCCAAGGATTGCCTAAGCTGTCTTTTGCCCAAATCCAGCCACCATCCCAAGGAGGAGATATGGCTTCCCTAGGTTTGCCATGATAGTTGATTATTAAAGTAGCTTGACTGTTTTTAATCAATTCAGGTATTGTAACTAAATAAACACCTTCTGATTTTGAATAAGTAAGCGAAGTAGTATCAAGAGGGTGGTTATTTCCTCCATTAATGATGATTTTATCGATTATTAATGAGTCCTGAAGGTCGATTTGCATTGTTTTACCAATTTGCAGCACCTTGAACTTAATAGAACAACTACCCGAAATGGTTTTGTTTTTTATATCGGGGGTAATGTTTATTGCATAATGCAATACATCCCACCAATCTTTATTTCCATTATTACTTCCTCTAAGTGTATCGGCTTTATTAAAGGATTCTTTAGGAGTAAGTAATTGCGCCTGAATAATTGATGTAGTAAATAAGGCGATAAGTAATAAATACAATTTACTCCCTTTTCGCATCAGTCTATTGTTCAAAATACATTTTAATTCCATAAATAATCTATTGTTGTACTAAAAAAGAAGTTGTAACCAATTGAAAGGGAAAACTGATTTGGCTTTGTAATAAATTTTGCCCCTTGATTTTGATATGCATCAATTGTGCTTTGAAAATCGGAAGGTCTGATTGGAATAAGGAATTCAAACGACCAATAACCTTTACTGTAACTTGAACCTCTTGTATCTAAGCCTATTCCAAATGTTGGACCATAGAAAGTTTTTTGGTATTTATCATGATAAAACATGTCATTTCCTTCAATATTTAATACCCCATTATAGCCGTACATTGCTAAAGCAAAAACAGATACCTTATGTGGGTTAGATAGATTCCCGAACCGGTACTTAAGTCCTCCATTTAGACCGGGTGAAAGTTGATTATATCCAATGCAAAAAAAAGGAGAAAGTGATTTATCTAAAAAGCCAGTGATATTAAACCCAAACCCTCCATAATCAAGTCCTCTTCCAATGCCTATTGAGCTTTTTGGCTCTTGAATAGTATATTCTTGTGCAATTGTTTTATTTATTATAAAAAGTACTGCAAGTGATAAAGAGACTGTGAATATTAAATGATTTTTCATGAGTAAAAACAAAGGGTATTTAGTGGTAGAATCTGTTGGCAAATATAGGGTTCGAATTAAGGTAAAGCAAGGAATTGTTTAATAATCACTGACTTAGTAAGAGAACTATAAAAATAATGTCGGATAGCTTAAAACATCAAGAGAGCATATTAGGAAAGGGATAAAGTAAAAAAAGCAGCAAACATTTGAATTTGCTGCTTTTGATAATTTAAATATGATTGGGTTCATGAATGGCCATTAAGGGAATGTCGCTGTGAAAAGCTAATTCTTTAGTATGACTCTTAGTAAAGATGCTTTCTAAAAGACTATGCTTTTTGGGAATAATAATGGTTAAGTCAGCGCCATTCTCAATTGAAAAATGATTAATTGCCTCTGCAAAATTTGGGTTCACCACAAAACTAAACTGTGGGTTGTAACCCGTAAAAAGTTCCTTAAAAGTAAAGCATTCAAATGCTCCTTCATAAAGTGAATGGTGAGAGTTTGCAGCAATATGTAATATTGTAAGTTGTGCCTTTGTCTCATCTAAAATACGCTTGATTTCTCGTGTAGGAGTGGCGTTTTCAACATCTTCAAAGTCAGAAACGAGTAATAACTTATCTATTTTGTGATAATGACTATTTGGAGGAACGATAATGACGGGTACCATTGCTTTTTTTGCCACTTTAGTCGTATTGCTTCCAAAAATTGTTTCAGTAAGTGCACTTCCTCCTGTAATTCCCATCACTATTAAGTCGGCAATTGTTTCCTTGCAAATAGAATTAATGTCATCAGCAAAAAAGCCATACTTTGAAAATAAAGATATTTCCAAATCTCCAGAAAAATCTTTGGATAGCTGTTCTTTCATTGATTCGAGTCCTTCAATTGAAGCGGCTTCCATCATTTCATAGTCAAAAATTCCTACATTTGGAATTGCAGGATCTACTGTAGTGCTAATTGGTGCCATAAATGTATTGCATAATACAATTTTTGTCGCACCAACTTGTTGTGCTAAACCAAATGCATACCGTGTTGCATTAATTGAAGTTTCTGAAAAATCGGTAGGTACTAATATTGTTTTCATTTCAAGCTAATTTAGGTTATAAAGTTAGTAGAAGTTTATATTCAAATTTCTTATTGCATATTATTATTTCAATTAAAAAGGTATAATCAAATCTTCTACTTGTTTTGTTAAGTTATTAGCTAGTGTTTAGTGCTTTTAATTTCAAATTTTCAAAAATAAATCATGTCGCAAACGTTTGATTTGCAAACAACCTTTTGTTGTTTGCGTTTTAGCTACTATTTTCGCCAACATAAATAATTGGGGTTTCATATTAGTTTGAAATTCTGATTTGATAATCAATCAATAAAATAAAGAATAAATGGCTTACGATGTAATTGTTTTAGGAAGTGGTCCTGGAGGTTATCCTGCTGCTATCCGTGCGTCTCAATTAGGGTTCAAAGTTGCAATAGTTGAGAAGGAAAGCTTAGGAGGAGTTTGTTTAAATTGGGGTTGCATACCCACAAAGGCATTATTGAAAAGTGCTCAAGTATATGAATATTTGAAACATTCCGCTGATTATGGCATTACATCAACTGGTGTTGAGCATAATTTTGAAGCAGTAGTAAGACGTAGCCGTGGAGTTGCTGAAAAAATGAGTAAAGGCGTTCAGTTTTTAATGCGTAAAAATAAAATTGACGTAATTTTTGGTTACGGGAAATTAAAAGCTAAAGGCCAAGTTGAGGTATCTGCTGCTGATGGAACAAAACAAATTGTAGAAGGAAAGTACATTATAATTGCTACAGGTGGTCGCGGTCGTCAATTGCCTAATCTACCTATTGATGGCAAGAAAATTATTGGTTATAGAGAAGCAATGGTATTGCCTCAACAACCAAAGAGTATGATAATTGTAGGAAGTGGTGCAATAGGCGTTGAATTTGCCTATTTTTATAATAGTATGGGCACCAAAGTGACAATTGTTGAGTTCTTGCCTCGTATTGTTCCTGTTGAAGATGAAGATATCAGTAAGGAATTGGAAAAAAGTTACAAGAAGCAAGGTATTGAAATTTTAACTAATTCATCTGTTGAGAGCGTAGATACTAGTGGAGTAGGAGTGAAGGCGCAAGTGAAAAAACAAGACGGAAGCTTTATAACACTTGAAGCTGACATTGTGTTGAGTGCAGTAGGTGTTGTAGCAAATATTGAAAATATTGGACTTGAAGAATTAGGAATTAAGACAGAAAAGGGTAAAATTGTTGTAGATAAATATGGTCAAACTAATGTAGCAGGTGTGTTAGCAATTGGAGATGCAACTCCAGGTCAAGCATTAGCACACGTGGCTAGTAAAGAAGGAATTAATGCTGCAGAGTTTATTGGATATAATGAGAAGAAATTACATCATTTGCCTGATGCAATAGATTATGGTAATATTCCTGGATGTACCTATTGTACTCCTGAAATAGCTAGCGTTGGTATGACTGAAAAAGCAGCAAAAGATGCAGGTTTCGACATTAAGGTAGGGAAGTTTCCTTTTATCGCTAGTGGAAAGGCAAGTGCCTCAGGAAATACCGATGGATTTGTGAAAGTAATTTATGATGCAAAATATGGTGAATTATTAGGAACCCACATGATTGGTACTAATGTTACTGAAATGATAGCAGAAGTAGTAACGGCTAGAAAATTGGAAACTACAGCGCACGAAATTTTAAATGCTGTACATCCTCACCCTACAATGAGCGAAGGGTTTAAAGAAGCTACTGCTGTAGCTTATGGAGAGGCTACCGATATTTAAAGAAGTAATAATGATGAATTATGACATAAGACATTCAATAATACTTTTTATAATTTAGTATTTGATGTTTTAAAATCAATTCATATTTGATTAAAAAGACTTGTTGTAGCATTACAGCAGGTCTTTTTTTATTTAATTTAAAGAAATTTTAATTTTTTTATTGTTGATACGACATTTCTTTTATTTTTACCACTACCAAATTGAACCCGTTAATGTCTGAAAAGAAGTATGTTTTAAGTAAAGAAGTAGCAGAACAAAAGCTACAACGAATGGCGTTAGAAATTGCGGAACAACTTGAAGGGGATGATGCTGAGATTATTATTATTGGAATTAGAAACAGTGGAAAGGTTATAGCTGATAAAATCGGAGCATTATTGAAACCTCATTTGACTGTTCCTATTAGAATTATTTCAGTTATTCTTAATAAAATTGACCCTAAAGAAGTGTTTCTAAGTGAACCTGATATCAATTTTAATAACAAAAATATTATTGTTGCTGATGATGTTGTAAATAGTGGTAAAACATTATTATACGCACTTAGACCATTATTGTATTCTCAACCCAAACGAATTCAAACATTAGTATTAGTAGAAAGAATGCATAAGTTATATCCTGTTAAGTCCGATTATGTTGGCTTAACTGTTGCAACTGCTTTACAAGATCATATATATGTTGAGTCAGAAGGACAAGATATTTTAGGCGCTTATATTGCTTAGAGTGTTTTACGTTTTAGGAATTGGCTTGTTAGTATTGATATTAGTGATTGATAGTTCTTGTTTTAAGACGAGATGGAATATTTTTTAAATAAATAAAACTATACGCATGAATGCTGCTGTTTTGGAAAAAGTGAATGTATGGCTTAGTGGTAATTACGATGCCGTGACGAAAGATGGGATCCGCAAAATGCAAGTGGAAAATCCTTCAGAGTTAGAAGAAAGTTTTTATACCAATCTAGAGTTTGGGACAGGAGGACTCAGAGGAATTATGGGTATTGGTACCAATCGAATGAATAAATATACGGTTGGTATGGCTACTCAAGGTTTTTCAAATTACTTAAAAAAGGAATTTGGAAATAAGGAAATATCTGTAGCTGTGGCTCATGATAGCCGGAACAATAGTCGTTTTTTTGCAGAGACTACTGCTGCAATCTTTGCTGCAAACGGTATAAAAGTATTTTTATTCGAAGCATTACGTCCTACTCCTGAGTTGAGTTTTACAATTAGACATCTAGGTTGTAAAGCAGGTGTTGTATGTACTGCAAGTCATAATCCCAAAGAATATAATGGCTATAAAGCCTATTGGGACGATGGAGGGCAATTAGTGCCACCTCATGATAAAAATGTTATCACAGAAGTTGAGGCAATAAAGAGTGTAGATGATATTAAATTTACCGGAGGTGAGAGTAATATCACAATTATAGGTAAGGAATTGGATGATGCCTACATTAAAATGGTGAAGTCATTAAGTGTTTATCCTGATATTATTGAAAAAGTACATGATTTGAAAATAGTGTACACGCCAATTCACGGTACGGGAATTATGCTTGTGCCAAAGGCTTTAGCAGCATTTGGATTTACGAATGTTACAATTGTTGAAGAACAAGCAACTCCTGATGGGAATTTCCCAACTGTAGCATATCCAAATCCTGAGGAAAAAGCAACAATGAGTATTGGTTTGGCAAAGGCAAAAGCGATTGATGCAGATATTCTTTGTGGTACAGATCCTGATGCAGATAGGGTGGGTGTGGGTATAAAAAATCATAAGGGCGAGTGGGTGCTTATGAATGGTAATCAAACTGCTGTTCTTGCATTTGCATATATGATTGAAGCTAGAAAAAAGAAAGGAATTGCTCAAGCAAATGACATGGTAATCTCTACGATTGTTACCACAGACATGATAAATGAAGTGGCAAGACAAAATGATGTGGCATGTTACAATGTTTTGACTGGATTTAAGTGGATTGCTGAAAAAATAAAGGAAGTTGAAAGTGAAAAAAATTATGTAATCGGCGGAGAAGAAAGTTTTGGTTTGATGATTGGAAATCAAATTAGAGATAAGGATGCAGTGAGTGCTGTTGCATTAATGTGTGAAATGGCGGCTTATGAAAAGGCTAATGGAAGAACATTGTTTGATAAATTAATTGATTTATATATACAATATGGATTCTATTATGAGAACCTAATTAGTATTACTAAGAAAGGAATGAATGGGCAAAAGGAAATTGCTGATATGATGACAGGATATCGTAATAATCCCCCTTCAACAATTAATGGTGCTAAAGTTGTTACCTTATTAGACTATCAATTGCAGGTTGGCACTAACCTTTTGACTGGAGATACATTCCCAATCACACTTCCTAAGAGTAATGTTTTGCAATTTTTAACGCAGGATGGTACAAAAATTTCTGCTCGCCCTAGTGGTACAGAACCTAAAATTAAATTTTATTTTAGTGTCAACACAAAGTTGAATAACAGAGATGAATTTGATGAAAAATATGCAGAATTGCAGAAGAAGATTACTGATATAATTGAGGAATTGCAATTAAAGTAACTATGTAATTGTTATATTAAATAATGATGAAGGCTTCGCTATTTGCGAGGCCTTCTTTGTGTGAAATTGATTCAATCCAATAGATTGTTAAACCCTGAATAAAGTTTTTTTGAAGAAAATACTATTGCAGGCTTGTTGTTTTTTGTAACTTTTTAAAAGATGTGTATCATCTGGTAAAATTTTTATAACGCTATTCAAATGTTGATTGACGAATGGTAAAAGTTGTGTTACGCATAGTAAAAGATTGGTGATGTATAGTAAAAGTTACTTTATGAATGATGAAATATTCGTACCGTTTTGCAATGGAAGGTATCCGCCTGGCAAAAGATAAGAGTCGAAATACAAAATATCCGAGACGATTGGTAAAAGATGCTTTGCGATAGTTGCAAAATGCTTGATGCTTAAAAAACTATCAATTATGATCTAAAAAATTTGTGTGAAGAGTTGGTAATTCTATTTTTTAAAACAGAAGAATTTATCTGAAAATAAAGGATTCTATTTCCGAAGAGGACAAATCAATTTTGAAATAAAAAAATAATTCAAGTTTCCTTGCCTTTAAAATCTTTTATCCTTGATTATTCCTAACTGGTCTTAATTTTAGCAGCTAATTAATAAGAAATGAATAACGAAAAAATCAGATGGGGAATTTTAGGTGCCGGCAGAATTGCAAATAAGTTTTGTACTGCTTTAGTTTCTACACCGGGTGCGGTACTTTATGCAGTAGCTTCTAGAAATGTTACTTCTGGAAAACCGTTTTCTATAAAGTATAGTGCTGTTAAATATTATGATAATTATCTTGAACTTGTTTCAGACCCAAATGTCGACATAATATACATTGCTACACCTCACATCTTTCATTATGAACAAGTAAGACTTTGTTTGGAAAATAATAAGTCTGTGTTGTGCGAGAAGCCAATTGGAGTAAGTTATCTTCAAACACAACAAATGATTGAACTTGCTACCCAAAAGAAGCTATTTCTTATGGAAGGGATGTGGACTGCCTGTATGCCATTCATCAAAAAAATTAAAGAGATAATTCAAGATGGAATAATTGGTACAATTGCTAATGTGCAGGCCGATTTAGGGTTTACTGCCCAAAATAATCCTGAAGATCGACTATTAAATAAGGCTTTAGCGGGTGGTTCCATTCTTGATGTTGGAGTATACCCTATCTCATTGGCAACGCTTTTATTGGGGCGGCCATCTGCCATTAAATCTGTTTCTGCACTCACTGAAACAGGAGTTGATGCCTACTCAAATATTATTTTACAATATCCAAATGGGGCGACTGCACAATTACTCTCCTCTTTAATTTTTGAAACGCCAAAAGAGGTGGTAATAATGGGTACAAAGGGATTAATCAGAGTGGATTCGCCTTGGTATATGGCAACTGACTTTTCTGTACAACTTGAAGATGGTACAGAGAAAACATATCATTTGCCTCATCCAAATAATGGGTTTGAATTCGAAATCAGTGAGGTAATGAATTGCCTGAAAGACAAGTTATTAGAAAGTGTCTTAGTTCCACATAGTCAGACTTTGATTGTAAGTGAAATTATGGATGAATTACTGTTTCAAGCAAGTGTTAATTATGATGAACCGCTTTGATTTAGGCAATTGTAGTGGATGGAATTGGAAGTGGGACATAATTTATCACTTTTTTTACTAATTATTTGAAGAAATAAAACAAATTGATTATGTGATAAATCGTCAATTATTTGTAATATTATTTCATAACGTTAATCACTTTAACAAAGAAAGTAAATTCGCAATAACGAATGAAAAAAGCTATTATTCTTTTTATAGATGATGAAATTGTGCTTGCATCGAAGATCAAGCAAATTCTCGAATTAGAGGATTATTTTGTGCAATACGAATCATCAGCAATAATTGCTTTGGACTATTTGAAAGAAAATATACCTGACTTAATTATATGTGATATAATGATGCCTGAAATGGATGGTTTCGAGTTTTATGAAGAATTTCAGAAACTAGGCCTCACAAACATTCCTTTTGTCTTTCTGACTGCAAATAATAAAGTTGCAGATATGGAGAAAAGAACAAACTTGGGAATCGAAGACTATTTAACAAAGCCCATAAGTAGAATAGACCTTTTAAAAGCAATAGAAATTAGGTTGAATAAATAACTAAATATTTATTTTATTCTTGAGAGCTGATTAGACCCTTAATGAAATTACAAGATGATTTATGAATTGTTGCAATTAATTATACTTGTAAAAAAATAAATATAAGTCAAAACAATTTGATAGGATTTATGTAATAGTAAATAACTTTTTAGAAATAATTTGGATTGTTTGAAATTCGTCACTTATTAATGTTTTTTAATCATTATACTACAGGCCTTAATTTTTTACAAAAGTATTTTTACAATCTTAAATGAATATTTCTAAAAATGAAATCTTCAAAAATAATTGCTTCATAAATAATAATACAATGAGTCAAAAACAACGAATACTAGTCATTGAAGATACTGAATCTTTGCAGCGTTTAATACTTAGATTACTTGAAGACGACTATCAAACACAGGCCCTTTCTGAGGCTAAGGATGCCTTAGATGTGTGCAAATCTTTCAAGCCTGATTTAATTCTATTGGACATTATGCTTAAGGGAGATATTGACGGCTTAAGTTTTCTTCGTTCAATAAAGGCTAATAACGACCTTAACCATGTTCCAGTAATATTAATGTCTGCACTTGCTGCCACCGATATTGTAACAGACGGTTTAACGATTGGTGCAAATGATTATTTGATCAAGCCATTCGATTTAAAACAGCTATTGTTAAAAATAAAAAATTTACTATTGATTGCAAACAGGAATGTTAAGAAAGCAATTCTAGACAAGAATATTCCATTTGCTATTGCACCTTCACATGAAAATTCAACTATAGAGAAACTAAATCATATTTTAGAGGAGATGATTACTAATGATAAGCACCTTTCACTTGTAGAAGTTGCGAAGGAGTTAAATATTAGTCAAAGTACTCTGACACGACTCATAAAAAAGAAATTCGGAGTTACTCCCAACAATTATGTTATGCACCGTAAATTAGAGAAAGCTAAAATATTAATTTACAGTGATAAGGGAATTCCAATTAAGGAAATTGCTATTTCTTTAGGTTTCAATTCATTGGCTTACTTTTCTAATTGCTACAAGAAGTATTTTGGGCACTATCCTACTGCAACCCAAAAGCATGTAGATAAATAGATTGAATTGAATATTTGGATTTTATTGAAAATAGAACTCTTGATATTAAATGCGTTGTAGTGGTTTAAATTAAATACTTACTTTAATATTTATAAAAATTTGTTTACTATAAATATTGATTTTAGAAAGGTTTATGATAGATTTTTTGAAGACTCTTTTTTTTAATTAACTACAACGTTTTATTAGTAATAAAATTCATACTTAAATGGGTTGATTTGATAAATATTTTTAAATTAATGAAGGATATTCTAAAGTCTTGTTTAATATTTAAATTTAATTTTGGCACTTAATTAAAGAATAATAAAATAATCTCGTATGAACTATTGAGTTAATAATTTTTATCATGAAAAACTTGGGCAATAGATTGGAAGAAAGTAATACTGACGAGGTCTTTCTGCAACTTTCTGAATATGAGGAAACGGTTGCTAGGAGAGAACGGGATCTTGAGCTTCACCAAATTTATGCACAGGTTCTTGAAAGTTCACACAGGGCAGTTGCAGTAATTAAGCTAAACAAAGAAATTGTTTGGGTAAATAAACGTGTTGAAGAAATACTAGGTTATACTTCACAAGAATGTGTAGGTAACTATATTTCGGATTTAGCTTTCGGACAGGAGACCAATATGTTAGTTTTGAAAGATGCTTTAGAAACTATTCAAAAAGGAAAGACTGCCGAATTTGAACATATCTTATATAAGAAAAATCGAGAGCCAATTTGGATTCGAGCTTTTTTAAAACCTATATACAATAACTTAAATGAAATTGATAAGTATTGTATATATGGTCAGGATATTACAAAAGAGAAAGAGTCTGCAAAGGCTATAAAAGAAAGTGAAACAAGATACAAAGATATTTTAGATAGCATTTCTGAGATTATTTACAAGACTGATGCAGAGGGAATCTTCACCTTTATTAATAAGGCATGGACAAATGTTACAGGTTATGACATTGAGGAAACAATTGGTCGAAATTATTTAGATTTCATGACTGAAGGTGAAAGAGAAATGTCTATCACAAATAAAAAGAACGTAATTGGCAATCAAAATAACTCATCACAAAGAGAGATTATAATTGTTACTAAGTCCGGTGAAGTAAAATGCCTAGAACTTAAGACAAAACCGGAGTTTACAGAGCGCAATGAATTTATTGGGTTTTCTGGAATCCTTACTGATATTACTGTTGGTAAAAGAATGCAATATTATCAGGAGTTATTGTCGAATTATGTGTCAGATTTTGTGGCTGTTCATGATAGTCAGACAAGGTATCTTTTTGTAGCACCTTCAATAAAGGATATTGCAGGATATGAGCCCGAAGAGTTATTGGGGAAGCCTTCATTTGATTTTTACCATCCTGATGATATGGATAAAGTTAAAAATTTTAGAGAGGGAAATATTTCAGGTTCATCTGATCCTAGCAATACAATTACTATTAGATATAGGAAGAAAGACGGGTCTTACACCTGGATTGATATAACTGCTCGATACTTTTTTGACACTTATGCAAATGCTTATCGTACAATAACCGCCGCAAAAGTTGCAGATTTGCGAGTAAAAGAAGAAGAGGCTATCCATAAGGCATTAGAAGAACAAAGACATTTGAACAAAGTAAAGTCTGATTTTATAAATTTTGTTTCTCATGAGTTTAAGACACCTTTAAGTGTTATTAAGGCTACTACCGAATTGTTGCAAATAAAGATGGAACGAAAAGTTCAAAATCTTGAAGAGCATATAAAGGAAGAATTAGTGAGTATTGACAATGAAATACAAAGTTTGGCTACGCTTATTGATGATGTTTTGCGAGTGGAAAAAATTGAAGCGGGTGAAGTGAATATGAATCCCAAAGTTTTAAATTTTAGAAAGTTAGTAGAGAATTCTGTTCAAAAATTTTCTACTAGGCAAGACGATAATCGTCATGTTACTTTTAATGTATTTGGAACAGAAAAGCCGGTGTTTATTGATGCAAAATATGTGGAGATTATTTGCAATAACCTTATTTCAAATGCTTTCAAATATTCGAAAGGGCGTCCTGATCCGATTGTAAATTTAATTTACTCTGAAAGCGATGTTGTATTACATGTAATAGATTTTGGAATTGGAATACCTGAAAAGAACAAAAAGCAATTGTTCTCAACTTTTTTTAGGGCATCAAATTCAAAGGATGTTGCAGGTACAGGGTTAGGTTTAAGTATTGTGAAAAAGTATGTGGAACTTATGAATGGCAAGATTGAATTTATTAGTCAGGAAACAGAAGGTACTGTTATGACAGTCACACTTCCACTTGCAAAAAGTAATTAGACTTAATTTTTAAAACAACTTTCAGTAAAATATGAACATTATTATACGATGAAATTCGAAAATAATTATGAGAGTGTTGGTAAAAAAATATAACATTGACTTTTTATGTTAAACTATTTTTTAAATGTAAGTCATATTAAATAAATTATTTTAACTCCTTTTAAATATCAAATGAAATTACAGACTTTAATTATTGATGACAACGCGGTGATACATTTTTTGCATAGTGAAATTGTATCAGATGGCGGTATAACTGATACCCCTTATACATTTTTGCATGGGAAGGAGGCGATGCAATTTTTGCTAAATAATCAAGTATCTGGAGATGTCTATTTTATTCTTTTAGACTTGAATATGCCTGTTATGAATGGTTGGCAATTTTTAGATGAACTGCAAAAGCATTCTTTCAAATCAAGGACATACGTATCAATTGTAAGTTCATCAGTAGATACTGCAGATAAAGTCAAGGCACAACAATATCCTCAAGTTATTGGCTTTTTTGAAAAGCCATTCTCTGAAAATGATTGTGAAATAATTAAAAATTCAGAAGTATTAAAACCATTTTTTAGTGTATAGGTTTAGAATATCTTTTGTTTTAATTTATTAACGTACAAAATCAAAATTTGTATTATTGAATAATCCTCTGTCAAAGTAATTTCTTTCTAAATTAAATTCAATTGACTTCACATTATTCTTATTTTTTGAAATTCCTTCAACTTTTAATTTATACGCTTCAATGTCATTTAAACCCGCTTCGACAATTAACTAGTCTTTCCCAAATTTGATACACATTATTTTTGACATGCAAAGTTTTCAGTTGATGACATCTTACAGCAATTGAATACTTGAATAATTGACAAGTCATTATTCTGTATGTTAAAAAAGAGGAACATGTTTAAAAATATTTTGATTATTGCACCTGCTTTTGTCTTAATCGTATTTATTGCAAATGCTTTCTTTACCCCCTCAACAAAATTTTTGGGGTTAAATTATAATGCTTCAAAGGATTATTCCTGTTGTAAACAAGGGAAATTGATTATGCATCATTACTATACATTTTACTTTTTTGGAATTAAAATGGCAGAAGGCTATACAGATGAAAAGATAAACTTGAAGAATGTTAACGATTGTAAAATTGTTTGCATTGATTAATGTATATCATTATTTAATTAAATATAAAAAATAAACAAAGTTTATAGATGAGCAAGTTAATATCGCCCTCAAATGTATTAGGTTCTTATTATTTACCTATGTCAGATTCTTTTTGGGAAGAGCTTCATAAGGGGGTAATATTAGTTAAAGACAGAATACGAAATAGCTATATTGATTATTTGACTGATGATTGTATAATTAAGGTCAATGTTTTGGTGAATAATTCTGAGTTTGAATCAAATAATTTAGTCAAGAAAATTAGCTTTCAAGTTATGATTGAGGAGAATGGAATTGATTGTCCATTTGTTGCGTGGCTAATTAAAAAGAATGTTCATCATCTTTATCATTTCACTGAGTTTATGAGCTGATTAATGTGAAAAAACAGGAAAACAAGGTAATTAGTATAGTATTCAGAAAAAAATTATGCGAATGCATATAAAAAAGTAAATCAAGTAAGGAATAAATTATTTTTTCCCCTTTTAAGTAAAGGCTCGCAGTGTTACTGTTACAACGGATGAGTGTGTGGAACTTTTATTGACTAAAAATATATAAAAAATTATGAAAAAGAAATTTAGGCTTATTATCTTAGCAACATTATTTGGTGCATTATTATTATCTTGTAGAAAGGATAACTCATCATCCACATCCTCAATTGACGGAAAATGGTTTCAAATTTTAGATAGTAGCATTAGTACTCTTGTAGGAGGAGGAAACTCAACTACAACTGTTAATCATTACAATAGGAACTTATATTATACAAATGGAAATTCAATCAATTTTCTGAATGGATTAGCTTTCGATTCAAGTTTTTATACAATCAGTGATAGCATTTTCAAGCATGCAGATACCTTGAGATTTACCATTAGCGGCAATACTCTTACCTTCTCCACTTATAGTAAATTCAGCCCAGTTTCAGGACATAGCCAATTTCAAGAGTCAGTAAGTGGAAATGTTTTAACTCTTTACTCAACTTTTACCGACACTACTTTTGATAATAGCACAACTCCCAAAAAAGTTAAGAGTATAGCTAATGTTAAAGATTGGCTTCTATTTTCTAGATAAGGTAGTATATTTTATGAGTTTTTATATAAATATTGACAACTTTTTCAGTTTCGGTGTTACAGTTTATGTTTTGTCGTATAAAATTTATAGGAGATGCGTGGACAGAGTTATTTAAAACTAAGATGATTCTTTGATATTCTTTAGCATGTATACTTTATTATTTGTTGAGGGAAGAATTTCAATTTTATAATATTTTTTCCATTGAACACCCATTAGACTTTCAAATGAGAGTCTTTTTGTTTGATTAAAAGCTGTATTTATATGAATGTTGAGAGTTTTAATTATAATATTTTTTCATCTTTGAAACTTAAGTTTACATGAGTTTGGTTAGTTTTAGCGCTCAGAATTAGTATTGAAATGGTTAAGTTTTTTTTTATAATCATGATTATCAGTTTTACACAAACGATGGCACAATTGCCAAATTCGTTTGCAATAACTCGTTATCAGGATATTGAAGGAGTTAATAGTAAATGTATTACTGATATTTATCAAGCAAATAATGGTTTTCTATGGTTTACAACTGCACAAGGATTAGTTAGATTTGATGCCACAAATTTTAGGTTATATAATCAAAAATCCAGCTATTCAAACAATATGACTACTGTCAAAGAAGATTCTAGTGGCAATTTGTGGATTTCTTTGGCAGATGGAACTTTAGCTTGTTTTAATCCAAATAATGGAATATTTAAGAATATCTCAATTAAAATAACAGGTAACAACAAACCTGTTAACATAGGAACTATATTAAAGATTCATTTTGATAAGCAAAATCGGTTGTGGGCTGCCACATCTAGGGGATTGATTCAAGTAAATAAATTTTCAGGCGAAGCAAAAAGCTTTAGAATAAAGGATGATAATGATACAATATCATTTGTTCAACAGAAAAATACGAAAGTTAGCGATATTTACGAAGATGAAAATAGGCAACTTTGGCTAGCCACTGATGATGGATTGTATTGTTTTGATCCTAATCTGAATAAAATGAATCGGATAGGACCTAAAAAGGTGCAAGTAGGGGCTTGGTCTGATTATGCTTATCAGAGAATCTGTCGCATGGGTAACTATCTTTATCTTGCTTCATGGGGAGGCGGATTATCTGTATATAGTTTCACCTCTCATAAAATTGAAATTTATAAATTCAATTTAAAATCACCTAAGTCGGGTACTAATAATATCATTCGCGACTTAATTAAAAGTGATACTAATAGTTTATTAATAGCATCCCCTGATAATGGTTTAGCTTCATTTAATTGTATCTCACATGAATTTAATTTCTTTCGAAAAGAGAAGGATAATACCAATATTCAACAGTTTTTGTGGAATAGATTAGTTAAAGACAAAGATGGTAATATTTGGGCATTAAATGCTGATGGATTAGCAAAAATAGTAACAACAGATTATCCTTTCCAGTATCAAACCTTCCCTGTAACACACTCCGATAATCATATTTTTTACGAACTCAATGATATGTGGGAAAATAATGAATATCGGTTTGTGTCCTTAAGTTTTGCCGACGGGGTTCATCTATTTAACAAAAAGACTGGTCATCGTAAGATTTTATCTGTAGATTTTTTTAAATCTGAGGAAAACGTTCAATATGCTGAGCAAATATTTAACGACAGTAAAAATAACATTTGGGTTATTACAAGTGATTTCATTTATCAATTTGATTTTGCAACTTTGAAACTAAAAAAAATCACTCAGCCTCCTACCTTTTCTACACAACATTTAAGTAATTTCTTTGTAGGAATAGCCGAAGATAAAAGTGGTAATATTTGGTTAAGTACCATTCGAAATGGCGTTTTTATATATAATCCAAAAACAGCTCAGTATCATCATAATATTCCATTTACTACCCATATAAATGGTGTAAATGAAATTGCTCCAATTGTAAGTATATGTTCAGATAAAAACGGAAGAATTTGGCTTGGCTCAAAACGTGGATTTTTAGGTTATAGTGACGGCATGAACGAGAATATTACAGAAATTAAGAATACTGAATCCTCAAGTAAAATATCAGATTTGTTTTCTGATTCAAAGGGAAATGTTTGGGTAAGTACTGATAGAGGATTGTTGAAATTTAATGCAAAAGAAAACGTTCCTGTTATTATAAGGAAGTTTACAACTGCAGATGGATTTTCCTCAGATCTATTGACGGGGTTGTGCGAGGATGGTCAAGGCTCAATATGGTGTATATCTGATGCGACAATGAAGGTTTTCAAAATAGTAGAACAGAATAGACAGGTTGTTGCATTTGATGCAAGAGACGGCATTAGCGAGCCCGGTGCACTTATAAAAATGGTACATTTAAAAAATGACAGTGTTTACTTACTTTGTCAGGGAGGTATTTATACCTATTGTCCTTCAATGATTGCTAACCGCAAACCTTCTCCTAATCTTGTAGTGAGCACAATGACTATAAATGGAAATGAAAAAAGCTTTGAGGAGGAATTGAAAAAACAAAGTGAATTAATACTTAATCCAAATGAAAATTCTTTCTATTTCGAGTTTGCAGCAATCGACTTTAAACATCCTGAAGATTACGTTTATGCATACAAACTTGAAGGATATGATGATAAATGGGTAGATATCGGTAATAGAACTACTACTAGTTTTACCAATTTAAAAGGAGGGCATTATAAATTATTCATAAAAGCAAGTTCGAAAAAGGGAGTATGGAATGTAAACGAAATCACTATTCCTTTTTATATTCTTACTCCTTTTTATTTTCAAAGGTGGTTCGTTTTCCTTTGTGTAGTTTCGATTGCAGTACTTATTTATTTTTATATCCGTATCCGATTTTTTCGTCAACGTAAAATATTTGAATTAGAAAACAAAACACACAATTTAGAAAAGGAAAAAGCAAAAATGCAATACGAAAGCTTGAAGCAACATCTTAATCCACATTTTCTATTTAATTCTTTAACATCTTTAGGAAGTTTAATTCGTTTTGATCCAAAAGCTGCGATTACTTTCCTTGATGGGATGAGCAAAATTTATAGATATATCCTTCAGAGTAAAGATGAGGAAACGGTCATGCTTAAAGATGAGATTATTTTTGTTCAAAATTTTGTTGCATTACAAACAACTAGGTTTGGCAATGGATTGCAAGTTCACTTTCAAATTGATGATGAGCTATTAAATTGTAAAATTGTTCCTGTTACACTCCAAAATATGATTGAAAATGCCATAAAGCATAATATGATCGAAGAAGAAAGCCCCCTTGTCATTAATATAAAGTCTGAAAATAAATATTTAGTTATTTCAAATAACCTTCAAAAGAAGTTTTTCGTAGAAACAAGTAATCGGCATGGACTCAATAATCTGATTGCATTGTATGGATATTTGTCCGATAAACCTTTATTAATTGAAGAAACGGTAAATCATTTTATAGTAAAAATTCCCTTGTTATGAAAGCAGTAATATTAGAAGATGAACATTTAATTGCAAAAGAGTTACAAGCAAAAATTAAAACAGTAGCACCATTTGTACAGGTAATAGAAGTATTAACGAGTTTGAAGGCAGCTAAAAAATGGTTACTTCACAATCAGGAACCTACTGTTTGGATTATGGATATTCAGTTGAGTGATGGCATTAGCTTCGAGCTTTTTGAAATTTATCAACTTAGGGCCCCTGTAATTTTTACAACTGCGTATGATGAATTTGCTTTAAAGGCTTTTAAATCAAATGGGATTGATTATTTGTTAAAACCAATCGATGAAGTTGAACTCTTAAGAGCCTTAGAAAAAATAAAAAAAGCCACATTGCCATTAAGCAACGACATTGATTGGGCAAATATCTTTGCTAATTATTCAGCACCAAAAACCTCGTTTAAAGAAAGGATTATCGTGCAAGTTCGTAATAATTGGATGCCAATTAATACCAAGGATATAGCATGTATTTACAAGGAAGCCTTGATTTATTTGTATTTATTTAATGGTGAAAAGTTTCCTTATGAAGCTCATTCATTAGATGAAATAGAAGAATTGCTTGATTCACGTTACTTTTATAGGGCAAATAGACAAACTATTGTTAATTTATCGGCTATTAAAATGGTTCAACAACTCGATAGCCAAAAATTATTACTAATGCTAAATATTTCAATGAAGCAAAATATTGAAATTAGTAGAGAAAAAATGCCACTATTTAAAAAATGGTTTAATCAATAGTCAAATCTACAACGTTTTTTTATTAAACTATTGTAAGAGTAGCCCGGTTTTAAGCCATAAAATTGATTGTTTTATCAAAATATTATCTTGATTCATATTTAAACCATAACTCCTATATTTGCCGCTCTAAAATTTAGAATATAGTGCAAAGTAAATTTTCCAAAGAAACATACATGTATTGGTATGAGTTGATGCAACTTATACGTCAGTTTGAATTGAAGGCCGAAGAGATGTATAAAATGGCTGGAAAAATTCGTGGGTTCTTTCATGCGTACATCGGGCAAGAAGCAATTGCTGCAGGTTGTATGACTGCTACTCAACAGTCTGATCCATTTATTACAGCTTATCGTGATCATGGTTTAGGTTTGGCTAAAGGCATTACGCCTAATGCGGCAATGGCTGAATTATATGGTAAAGCTACCGGTTCTTCTAAAGGTAAGGGTGGTAGTATGCACTTTTTCAGTAAAGAAAACTATTTCTTTGGTGGTCACGGAATTGTGGGCGCACAAATAGGTACAGGTGCAGGAATTGCTTTCGCAGAAAAATATAAGGGAACAGATAATGTTGTTTTATGCTTTTTTGGCGACGGTGCTGCGCGTCAAGGTATGCTTCATGAAGCCTTTAATATGGCTATGAATTGGAAACTTCCAGTTTTATTTATATGTGAAAATAATAACTATGCTATGGGAACTTCTATTGGAAGAACTAGTAACGTAGTAGATATTTATAAATTGGCAGATGCTTACGAAATGCCTGCAGATAAGGTAGATGGTATGGTTCCAGAATCTGTTCATGAAAGTATTGCCCGAGCTGCAAAGCGTGCAAGAGAAGGAGACGGCCCTACATTATTAGAGTTGAAAACATATCGTTACAAGGGGCATTCTATCAGTGATCCTCAAAAATACCGTAGTAAAGATGAGGTTGACGAGTATAAGGAACAAGATCCTATTGTACGTGTTTTAAGAACTATTCTTGAAAATGGATATGCAACTCAAGCCGAAATTGATGCTATTGATAGTAAAGTTGCTCAACTTGTTGAAGATAGCGTCAAATTTGCAGAGGAAAGTCCTTTGCCTGATGATAGCGAGGTATACAAGGATATTTATATTGATCAGAATTACCCTTTTATTCTTGATTAATTGTAATACAGGCTATACAACAAACTTTAATTAACAATTTTTCAGTTACAATAATTACACTAACAAATGAGTGATAAACAGCTTCACAGTTCAGAATTAGATACCGATCAGGTTGTCGCAAAGGTTCAAGGTTTTTTCGAAAAATTTGGTAAACAATTAGCAATAGTTGTTGCGGCTATAATAGTAATATTTGGTGGCATGTTTGCTTACAAGACATATATTTTAAAGCCAAAAGAAGAAAAGGCATCTGAGTACTTATTCAAAGCACAACAATTCTTCGCACAAGACAGTTCTCAAAAAGTATTAGATGGAGATGGAACTTCTAAAGGAGTTTTATATGTTATCAGCAACTTCAGTGGGACTAAGTCTGCGAATATTGCAAAATATTATGCAGGTGTAAGTTATCTTAAGTTAGGCAAATTTGATAAGGCAATAGAATTTTTGAAAGACTTCAGCACCGATGCTAAGCAAATACAAATGGTAGCTTATGGTTGTTTAGGAGATGCATTTGCAGAGTCAGGAAAAAAAGAAGATGCATTAGATTACTACATCAAGGCAGGTAATACTTTTGTTACAGACGAAAGTGGTTCAGCAGAGTTTTTGTTCCGTGGTGCATTGTTGAGTGAGACCATTGGTAAAGAAGACAAAGCGTTGGAATTATACAAACAAATTAAGGAGAAATATCCAAAAACTGAAAAGGGTACTCAGGTAGATAAATATATAAATCGTCTAAGTACAGAAAAACCAGATTTATAAAATGGCTTCACAAGGAAATAAAACATTACACAAAGGCATCCCTACTATAGTGGATGCCTTTGTGGTTATTGTAAAAACAGAATGGAATAGTAACATTGTAGATGAATTAGAGGCAGGTGCAATCAGGGTATTAAATGAACAAGGTGTTTCGCATAAAACTATTGTTGTTCCCGGTGCCTTTGAGATCCCTTTTATTATCAGAAGTTATCAGATGAATGCTGAAAAAAAGGCGGATGCATTTATTGCCATAGCAACAGTGATTCGTGGCGATACCCCTCATTTTGATTATGTATGTAATGCAGTAACAGATGGTATTGTTGGATTAAACTTACAACTTGATGCCCCTGTGATTTTCGGGGTTTTAACAGTAAATACCGAGCAACAAGCAATCGAAAGAATAGGAGGTATTCATGGTCATAAAGGGGAAGAAGCTGCAATTACTGCCTTAAAAATGATCGAATTAAATAAGAGTTTTTAGAATAGTTTCAGTATATATTCAATAGAAATTGCAATATATAAATACTGTGACAAAACGATGCTGATATGAACGTACAAATATTTGTACCATGCTTTATTGATCAGTTATACCCGCAAGTAGCATTCAATATGGTAAAACTATTGGAAAAAGCCGGATGCACTGTTCAGTATAATACCAATCAAACTTGCTGTGGTCAGCCTTCTTTCAATGCTGGATATTGGCAGGAAAGTAAAGACGTGTGCAGTAAGTTCATTGCAGATTTTAAGGGTGCTGATTATATTGTGGCTCCAAGTGCTAGTTGTATTGGTTTCGTAAAAAATTATTTTGCCAAAGTATTCGAGGGGTCTTCTCAATACTTAGAGGCTACCGAAACAGGTAAAAGAGCCTATGAGTTGAGTGATTTTTTGGTAAATGTATTAAAAGTTGAAGATTTCGGAGCTTCTTTCAATGCAAAGGCTACCTATCATGATAGTTGTGCAGGATTACGCGAATGTGGAATAAAAGGTGAACCTCGAAAGCTTTTAGCAAATGTAAAAGGGCTCGAATTACTAGAAATGAAAGACGTAGAAGCTTGTTGTGGTTTTGGAGGGAGTTTCGCTGTAAAATTCGAAGCAATCAGTATTGCAATGGCAGATCAAAAAATTGATAATGCCGAAGCAACCGGCGCACAATATATTATTAGTACCGATATGAGCTGCTTAATGCATATTGATGGTAGAATAAAGCATAGAGGATCTAATTTAAAAGTCTTGCATCTAGCCGATGTACTTGTAAATGGAATGGATAACGCATAATTGAAAATGGAAAATTGATATTCAATAATTGATAGTACGTATAATTCAAGTACTCATAATTAATATTTTATAACTCATCACTCACAACTAACTTATGGCATATTGGCTAATTAAATCTGAACCTTTTAAATATAGTTGGGATCAATTTGTAAAAGATGGACAAACATTTTGGGACGGAGTTCGTAATTATCAAGCACGCAATAACCTGAAGGCAATGAAAAATGGTGATTTGTTACTTTGGTATCATAGTAATGAAGGCTTAGAAATTGTAGGGATTGCTCAAATTGTAAATGAAGCCTATCAAGATCCCACAACAGATGATACTGCTTGGGTTGTAGTTGATGTAAAACCTTTTAAGAAATTAGAGAAGTCTATTTCTTTGTCAACTATAAAATCAGATGTTCGTCTATCGCAAATGGCTTTGGTTCGAAACGGAAGGCTTTCAGTACAACCTGTTACGGATGAAGAATGGGCAATTGTGATGGAACTATCTGAAACTCAGCTGCCATAAATGTTAACTATAAAGTGATAGATTGTCAATTTGAGGTTTTGGATTAGCCTATCGAAGCTGAGTAATAATACTTCATTTTCAAATAAGTCCGATTTCCTTTTTCCCACTTCTCACTCCAAACTCATAACTCACAACTCTTACCCTCTCTTACCCTCCTTCCAAAGTTCATTAAATGTCTTTTGACTAAAATCCAAATCACTTCTTTGCGCCGTCCATCCTTTGAAAGTTCTATTCACTACCCAATTCTTCAAATGCCCATTACCTGCATTCATCATAAATCGATTCATACTTGCCAATTTCCATACTTTCCAAGCAAGCCTTTCTGTAATTGTTCCAAATCCTTCGTCTACTGCCACGCGCCTGTTTTCTAGCAATATTTCATGAATGTTAATCTTCATAGGACATACTTCAGTGCAGTTACCACATAGCGACGACGCAATACTCAAATGTTTGTACTCCTTCATTCCTTTTAAATGTGGAGTAATGACACTGCCAATAGGACCGCTATAAGTTGTATCGTAACTATGACCGCCAATGTTTTTATATACAGGGCAAGCATTTAGGCAGGCACCACAGCGGATACAGTACAATGATTCTCTCGTTTTAGGATTTTTCAAAAGATTAGTCCTTCCATTATCTAATAAAATGACAAACATTTCTTCGGGGCCGTCAGATTCGCCTGCTTGTTTTGGGCCTGTGATAATCGAGTTATAAACAGTAACTTTCTGTCCTGTGCCATGAGCCGATAATAAGGGCCAAAATAAGGCAAGATCTGCTAAAGTTGGAATCATCTTTTCAATCCCCACAACTACAATATGTGTTTTTGGAAATGCAGAACTTAATCGCGCATTACCTTCGTTTTCTGTGATTGCGACTCCACCTATATCAGCAATAATAAAATTTGCTCCTGTAATACCTATTTCTGCTTCAGTATATTTTTCTCTGAGTGTTTTTCTTGCAACAAGCGTTAATTCCTGTGGTGTCAAATTCCTAGGGGTACCTAATTTCTCTGCAAACAATTTGGCTACATCCTCCTTGTTTTTATGCATTGCAGGTGTAACAATATGATAAGGCGTTTCTCCATCTAATTGTTGAATATATTCGCCTAAGTCAGTCTCCACACTCTCAATACCCATTCCTTCTAAGTAGTGATTCAAATGAATTTCTTCCGTAACCATACTCTTACTCTTCACAACCTGCTTGCAATTCTTCTCTTTGCAAATATTCCCAATGTACAACAATGCCTCAGCAGCATCCTTAGCCCACAATACTTTAGCACCTCTAGACGTAATCTTTTTTTCAAAAGATTCTAAGTGTTGATCTAAATGCTCAATCGCCCTCCACTTTACATTCTTTGCCAATTCCCTAACCTTTGTCAAATCAGCAAATTGCGACTTCCCAAAAGGTACAGCATCATTATATTTCCCAATATTGAAATTGATCTTTCTACGATGCTCCTTATCGGGTGCTTTAACAGTGCTCTTTGCTAAAAAGGTGGAAGAGAAATTTGTCATTAGTTATGAATTATAAACTATGATTGAAGAGATTCGAAAAAATAAGGATTTGCCTGTAGTTTGTATTAAATTCAGCTATTAAATCATAAGAATTAAACGGTTTAAACCTTCAACTTAAAACTTACAACGTAAAACGTACAACTTATAACGTAAAACTTATAACGTAAAACTTACAGCACATCACTATATTAAAAAATCTCCTTCACCACATCCCTAATTACTCTCGGTTTACCCAATGTATAATAATGCAATACCGGAACCCCAAATGCCTTTAATTCTTTACTTTGTTGTATCAACCATTCTGTTCCAATTTGCTCACATTCAGCATCTGTTTTAGCCTTGAAAATGGCATTACTCAAATCTGTAGGTATATCTACATGAAAAATGCGTGGCAATACCGACAATTGCTTCTTATTAGTAATCGGTTTCAAGCCCGGTATAATCGGAATTGTAATGCCCATATCCCTGCAACTCTTTACAAAGTCGTAAAACTTTTGATTGTCAAAAAACATTTGTGTCATAATATAGCCTGCACCCGCATCCGCTTTCTCTTTCAATCGATTCAAGTCTATTTCAAGATTCGGTGCTTCAAAATGCTTCTCTGGATAACCCGCTATACCTGCACAAAACTTTGTCTTGCCACCATTCTTAATGTCATCATCCACATAAATCCCATGGTTCATGTTAATTACCTGACGTAGCAAATCAATGCCTAACTTGTGCCCACCCACTTCAGGTTCAAAGCTAGCTTCGTTTTTAGCTGCATCCCCCCTTAAGACTAATACATTATCTATACCTAAAAAATCAAGGTCTATAAGTGCATCTTCAGTTTCTCTAATTGTAAACCCACCACAAATTATATGAGGTACCGCATCAATCTTGTAATGATTCATGATTGCAGCACAAATACCTACTGTACCAGGGCGTTTTCTTACTTCTACCTTCTCAAACGTACCGTCAAGTTGTTTTTTAAACATGCTCTCGCTACGATGATAAGTAACATTTATCCAACTCGGTTTAAATTCCATCAAAGGGTCAAGATGGTCATAAACACTATTAATTGTCTTTCCTTTTAATGGTGGCAATACCTCAAACGAAATGAGTGTGTCCTTTGCCTGTTCAATATGTTCAGTAATCTTCATATAAAAAAATTGGCTGCAATATACAATTGAAATGGTAATTGAATATTATTCTATGATAACTTATTATGCTTCATTCGATTATAATACTATTAAATCAATTTACTAGGTTAAAATGTAATTGACATTTATCTTTTATCTTGTTTTTTTAACATGTT